>DASWVS010000470.1:0-4876 GCA_036401135.1 Fimbriimonas sp. | reverse complement strand
ATAGAGCATCCTCCAGCCCGCATCCACCGCCATTGTCCCCAGCGACGGCGAGGGACATGCCCGGATCGACCACAGCGCCGAGGCGAGGTATGGCCGTTCGGAGCAGAGCAGGAACATCGCCGCACCGAGGTGCTCGTCGGGCTTCATGCGAGCATCCCCGCGGCCCTCAGCATCGGGGCGAACGCCGCGAGCTCCTGTTCGGGAAGAGGAAGGCCGGGTTCATGCGCGCGGGCGAGGGACCTCGCCGCCGCCGCGCCGACGTCCGCCCCGCCCGCCTTTGCGGCGATGGACAGAACCGTCCACGCGGCGAGCCACCTCTCCTCCGTGAGCCTCGCGAGCGCCCTCTGCACCACCGCCGAGAGCACCGCGTAAGCCCGGTCCTTCCTGTCGGGGTGCACGTACTTCTTCGGTTTGCGAAGGATCTCTTCCGCATCCGGAAGATCCATCTCCTTCACCCAGGCGGCGAACTCGACCGCGGCCCCGTCCCCCACGCAGGAGGCGACGAGGGGCAGCACCTCGGCGGAGGCGGAAGCGCCCGATGCGGCGACGAGGCGGGAGGCGAAGTCCCAGCTTCTCGGGCTGGGCCAGGCTTGGCCGCGCTTGCTCTCGTCCTTGGGCATCGCGTGCAGGAGCGCGGGCCGGCTGCGGACGAAGGCGGCGACGAGAGAGCGGGCGCCGGCCCACTCCTCCTCGGGGAGCCTCTCTCCTCCGAAGTGCAAAGCCGGCGGTTCTTCCCAATAGCCGGGGAACCGCTCCGTCCACTCCTCCACCGAGAGGCGGTACGACACGTGGGAGAAGCGGTTGGCGAGGGGCGGAGCGAGATCCCAACCGGCGGCCGCCTCCTCGGGCGGGTTCGCGGCGGCCACGAGGGCGACCCGGGAAGGGTCGAGCTTGAGATCGCCGAAGGCAAGGTCCAGCACCGCCCTCAGCAGTGCCGCCTGCACCGCCGGCGGGGCGGTGGTGAGTTCGTCGAGGAACACGAGGCCGCCACGCTCCGACGCCTCTTTGGCGAACGAGGGCGGGGCGAACCGGACCGAGCCGCTGGACGAGTCCACCACCGGCAGCCCGCCGAAGTCGGCGGGCTCGCGCACGCTCGCCACGACGATCCAGCAGGGAAGGCCCTTCTTCTTCGCCCAACTGACGATCGTAGCGGACTTGCCTGCGCCTGGAGGCCCCCAGACGAGCACCGGGACGCGGCTCAGGAGGGAGAGTTCCAAGGTGCGCCCGAGGCTCATTCGTCGTCTCCGGCGATGGCGAGGAGGGTGCGGACGTGGGGGTACAGGCGCTCCCTCTTCTTCATGTCGTCGCCCGCCAGTTCGTTCAACATGCACTCGGCGCGGATGTAGGCGGCCAGTTCGGGCTCTTCGTCCTCGATTTGCTTCATGAGGAGGTCAGGCTCCACCGAGCCCTCGTCGTCCAGACACGTCGCCAACTCGTCGAACGTTTTCGTCCGCGTATCCACCCGAACCCAGTCCGAGTAGACGGCGTCGCACTCGACGTCGATCTCCTCAGGGTCCTCGTCGTAATCTTCGGGCGGTTCATCGTCCTCGTCCTGAGGCTCCCAGGCCTCGATCTCAGACTGGCGTTCGGCGCGCCGGCGGTCCCACTCCTCCTGCTGGGCCAGACGCCTTTCTTCGTCGGTCGCTTCTTCATCGACGCCAACCACCCTCGACTCCCCGGTCCAACCATTCTCGTCGAACACGATCGTGACATGCTCCGTCCAGGCGTCGACCATGCCGGAGCGCTCGAACGAGAACGAATACTTGCCAAAGGGAAACAGGGCCTTATCTCTGCATTTGCTTGACATGCGATTTTCCTCCAAACCGCACCAGGCTCTTCTTCCATAAAGAAGGCCGCGGAACACGCTTCAGGGATTCCGCGGCTCTTCACGGCGGAGACTTCGCTTCAGGCCCTTCTCGAGCCTGCGCATCGGGGCTTTGCCCCCCTGGCACCGTAGCGTCTCCCCGCCCGGTTGCCGGACCCTTGCGGGCCTCTCCTGATGCACTTTCATTATAGCGCGAGCGGCCTAAAAATCCAAGTACTTTTTGACTTTTTTGAACCTAAAAGACGGCGTCAACGCACCCGCCACACCGCCGCCGGAAACGCGCCTCCGGTGGCGAGAAATTCGCCGCACGGAGAGATCTGAGCGAACGCCAAAACCCCGGGTGTGGCGACCTCGAGAATCGCTTTTCCGTCCCCCACGTCGTAGAGGCCGGCCCCTATTGGGGTCCTATAAAAGATCAAGGAGTCGCGGCACGCGATCCAGGACCTACCAGCCCGGTTCCAGTTCTGCAGGGGAGTCCTCCACACGGGTTCGAGCGTCTCCCCATCGACGGCGAGGAGCGTCTGCGACGATCGGAAGAGCAGGTTCCCGTCCGGCAGAAACCTGACGGTGTGCACCATTTCAAGCCTGCCCGTGTCGCCAAACAGCAGATAGCTTCCTCTGCCCGTCATCTGCACCCACGCGATGCCGCTCCTGCCGAGGAACGCCGCGCACGATGGATTGCCGTGCGGGTCGAGGGAATCGGTCAGATAGCCGGCCGGCCCCAGCATTCGCACCCGTTGGCGGCTCCAGACGACACATCGGCCACCCTCGGGCGACATCGCGAGCCCGACGGCAGCCGCGTTTCTATGGGGCCAGCGCTGCCCGAACGCGTAGACGCTCCGGCCGCTTGCGTTGAGTCTCGCGCCGCCGGTTCCCCGGGCATAATCGGCGGCGCCGGGGACTTCCTTCGGCTGAAAACCTCCTTCGCGACCGTCGAACCAGAGCGACTCCGAGTCAACATAACGGTGCTTCCTACCCTTGGATGTCGACAGTTCCCCGTCGCGCATCGACCACGACGTCTCGAAGCCGTAGCCCTTAAGCCAAAGCCGCTCTTCATCTTCGTCCCAAAGCAGACCGTGGAACGTTTCGGGAGAGGCTAGGCTCGCGACGGTTTGCCCCGATCCCACCTCGTAGACCTGGATCCCTTTGCCGTCCCCGAGCGCGAGCCGCTTCGAGTCGGGAGACCATGCGGCAGACGTCCAAGGTCTGGCCGAAGGCGGGACCGAGAGCAGGCACCGATCCATAAGCGGGGGAGGGTCCACGTCGATCCGGCGACGGAGCGCCTCGTGCCGCCGAGCCGCTTTCCTCGCCTCGGTCGAGAAAGCCCTTTTGTCGGCTACGCAGAACCAGCTCCAGTCTACGTACAAGGACTCCGGGTCGGCTACTGGAGTATTGCCGGTCCGACTGAGATACTTCGCCACCAGTCGGAACCAATCCGTGCGGCCAGGCCTGTAGAGCGTTCCGATCGGTTTGCCGTCCGAGACCAGTTCCTTGGGGAATCTCCTGAGCATTTCGCTGCTCCATGGCCGGTCGTCCAGCACCGGCCAGATCGGAGTCGGCACGGGAATCGAGGGCGCACGGAAGTAGCGTCCATCTAGATAACGGTGTCCGCAGCCCGCGGACTCGCGGCAGAAAGGGCAGAAACGGGTCCGGCACGATACGCAGTATGGGATCGGCTTTCCCTGCATTCGAACGGGCAATCCGCATTTTGGACATCCCGCCAGCGCCCAAAGGGCTTCCAGCGCTTTCTGTTCCTTCACCTTTCCACCGACCTTCAGAATAACCGAACGGTGCCGATGGCGCGAGCGCTTGGTCGCGAGTCCTGAACTTTGCTGACTTGCTTTTGGCCTTCGGATCGGATTCACTAGTGGGATGGCGGGGCGGACGACGGCGTTGAGTTTGGATGCGAGGAGGCGGGGCGGCGGGTTGGAGGTGGATTCCTTCTACCATCTGGGCGATACGCCGATGGAGGGGAAGCTTTGCACCGGGCTCGGCTGTTTTGCGGCACGGGGTCTGAATCTGCAGCGATGGAACCTGGCGGTCGGCCAACAGCCGAGGGTGTACTGCCTCGGCAGGTGTTTCTCCGCCCCCTCCTGCTCCGACGATCCCGAGGAGCCCCTCATCGAGGTCCGTTGTCGCCGGCCGATCATCCTCGAAGGAATGGCGGACGGTTCCATCCGCTCGCTCGCCGGCTATGGCGGCTACCGCGCGTTGGCAATGGCCCGCGAGATGGGCGCAAAGGGCGTGCTCGACGAGATCGATCGCTCGCAGCTCCGCGGCCGGGGAGGGGCAGGGTTCCCGGCGGGGAGGAAGTGGCGGTCAGTCTTCGAGCAGCCGGATCCGGTGAAGTACGTGGTCGCCAACGCCGACGAAGGCGACCACGGCTCCTACATCGATAAGACCGTGATCGAATACGCCCCCCACCGGCTTCTCGAAGCGATGGCGATCGCCGCCCTGGCCGTCGGTGCGGCCAAGGGGATCGTCTATCTTCGCAAAGAGTATCCCCTGGCGTTCCACCGGCTCGTCGCGGCGGTCGACGAGGCGAGGTCGGCCGGGTTGCTCGGCGAGGCTTTCGACGTCGAGATCGTGGTCGGCCGAGGCAGCTACGTCTGCGGCGAGGAAACGTCGCTGCTCAACTCGATCGAGCATCGGCGCCCCGAGGTGCGGGTACGACCGCCCTATCCGACGGAAAGCGGCCTGTTCGGGAAGCCGACGCTCGTCTCGAACGTCGAGACGCTTTCGAACGCCCCCTGGATCATTCAGAACGGAGGCGACGCCTACGCCGCGATGGGCTTTTCACGCAGCCGGGGGACGAAGGCGATCAGCCTGAGCAGCCTCTTCAATCGGCCTGGCGTGTACGAGATCGAGTTCGGCATGAGCCTCAGGACCATCGTCGAAGAGCTCGGAGGCGGCCTGAAGACCGGCAGCCTCAAGGCGTTGATCGTCGGCGGTCCATTGGCGGGGTTGATCCACCCTTCGGAACTCGACGTCCGCTTCGGTTTCGAGGAGATGCAGGCGATCGGTGCCAGCGTCGGTCACGGCGGGATCGTC
>DASWVS010000469.1:0-3548 GCA_036401135.1 Fimbriimonas sp. | reverse complement strand
CGACACGTCGGTGATTCGCCAGCTTCCGAAAATGGTCGCGATCAACAGTGCGATCGAGATCGACATCACGGGGCAGGTGTGCGCCGACTCGATCGGTACGCGATTTTTCTCCGGGGTCGGCGGTCAGATGGACTTCGTCCGCGGCGCGTCTCTCTCGCCCGGCGGCAAGCCGATCTTCGCCCTTCCGGCCCGCACGGCGAAGGGGGTCAGCCGGATCGTGTCGCTGCTCAAGCCCGGCGCGGGCGTCGTGACGACGCGGGCCCACATGCACTACGTCGTCACCGAGTACGGCATCGCCGACCTCTACGGCAAAAACCTCCGGCAACGGGCGACCGCCCTAATCAACATCGCCCACCCGGACGACCGGGAGGAGTTGGAACGCGCCGCGTTCGAGCGGTTCCATCGCTGCCCGGACTGCGGCCATTAGGCTCGAAAGGAGCGCCGAGGGGCGCTCCTTTCCTACTCCACCCGGATGCCGAAGCACCGGGCAAAGAGCACGGCCTGATCCAGGGTCATCTTCGCCTCCTTCAGGTCCGCCTCGCGAAGATCCACGCCGTGCAGATCCGCGTCCCGAAGGTCCGCCTTCGCCAGCTTGGCAGGCCCGAGGTGGGCTTCCGACATGATCGCGCCCCGAAGGTTCGTGCCGCGCAGGTCGCATGCGAACAGGTCGGCTCCGACGAGCTTCACCCCCTCCAGGTCCAGTCCCGCGAGGTTCTGCTTCCGCAGCCGGGTGTAGGACCAGTCTCCGCCGACGACGACCAGGGAGTCCAGCCGGGCGTCTTCAAAGTTCGACCCGACCATCCGGCAGGCTTCGAAAGTCGCCCCGAACAGGTTGGCGCCGGGAAAGGTGCATCCAAGGAAAGAGCTCGAGCGGTGTTGCGAGGCGAACAGGGCGGCCCCGCTGAAGTCGCAATCCTCGAACTCGCAGCGCAAGGTCCTCAACTGGCTCATGGAAGCGCCCCTGAACGTGCATCGCACTAATCGAGAGGATTCCATCTCCTGTTCGCTTAGATCGAGATCGTCCAGACACTCGTCTTCCCTCGCGTGCGCCATCGTGATTCTCCTAACGGGTGCATCGGATATCCTGAGGGAGATAACCACGCCATGATAGCCCATCAAGATCGCGAGGTCCTCCGCCGGTTGGCAAGTCGTGTTCGGGAGGTGTCGGAACTGCCGGAGATGGAGGAGCGGCGGAGGCTCTGGTACGAGCATAACGCGCTCCGGTCCCAGAAGCCGATGATCCTCTGCTTCCCCGAAGGGGCGTGGTGCGAGCTGATCACGGGAGAGGACCTTGCGTGCGAAGGCGAGTGGGCGAGAAGCCACGAGTGGCAGCTTCGGTCGAAGCTGTATTGGTGGGACCATATCCGGGACGACCACGTGTTGGAGCCGCTCTACGAGGTTGCCTGGCATGTCGACGAGGGCGACCTCGGTGTCCAGATCCCCAAGACGCACGGCGAACACCGCGGCAGCTACATCTGGGAACCGCCGATCCAGGAGATCGAGCGCGACCTGCCCAAGCTGCACTTCCGCCAGCCGCGGGTCGACCGCACCAAGAGCCTGGCGGAGAAGGAGGCTCTCGAGGGCATCTTCGGCGACCTCCTCGAGGTGCGGCACGAAGGGCCCTATTGGTGGACGGCGGGGCTCACTTGGCGCGCCATTGAGCTCATCGGCCTGCAGCCGCTGATGATCGCGATGATCGACGATCCCGAGGGGCTTCACCGCCTGATGGGTTGGCTGCGCGACGAGCATCTCGCGATGATGAGGTGGTTCGAGGCGGAGGGGCTCCTGACGGTCAACAACCGGCACCACTACACCGGCTCGGGCGGCGTGGGCTACACGACGGAGCTGCCGGCTCGGGATTACCGCGGACACGCCCGGCTGAAGGACCGGTGGGGCTTTGCGGAATCCCAGGAGACGGTCGGCTGTTCGCCGGAGATGTTCGCCGAGTTCGTCCTTCCGTACCAGATCCCGCTGCTGGAGCAGTTCGGGTTGAACTGCTACGGCTGCTGCGAACCGGTTCATCAGCGCTGGAAGTACATCCGGGAGGTGCCCCGGCTTCGGCGGGTCTCGGTGTCGCCGTGGTGCGACCAGGAGTTCATGGCCGAGGCGCTGGGAAGGGACGTGATCTTCAGCCGCAAACCGAACCCGGTGCTCGTCTGCACGAACTTCGACGAGGACCTGATTCGCAGGGACCTGCGCCATACGGTGGAGACGGCGTCGGGCTGCAACCTCGAGATCATCCTGAAGGATACGCACACGGTCCAAAACGAGCCCTGGCGGATCACCCGTTGGGTCGAGATCGCGCTCGAGGAAGCGGCGCGAACGCTTGCCGTCCGCTGAGAGCAGGGAGGCAATCGGCGGCCGGCGACGGCCAAAATGGGGTGTGTCTCCCTCATCCCCCGCTAGAACCCTCGGTTCCGGAGCCGCGATTGGATAGCTCCGCGCTGTCGGTGCAGGAAGGCGTTTCCCCGAAGCCTTCGATCAACCCGAAAGCGCTGCGGGCGAAAGCAAAGCCCCAGCCGAGCCCCGCGGAATGGGTGGCGATGATCCGCCAGGGAGACACCCAGGCCCTGAGCCGGGCGATCACTTTGGTGGAGAGCAGCGCTCCCCGCCACCGCGCCCTCTCCCAGGAAGTGGTCGACCGTTGCCTGCCCTACTCCGGGGACTCGGTCCGCATCGGCGTCACGGGCGTTCCCGGCGTCGGCAAGAGCACGTTCATCGAGTCCTTCGGCATCTACCTGATCGAGAACACGGGCAAGAGGCTCGCCGTCCTCGCGATCGACCCGACAAGTTCGATCTCGCACGGATCGATCCTCGGCGACAAGAGCCGGATGACCCGGCTTTCGGCCAGCCCGAGGGCGTTCGTTCGGCCTTCTCCCGCGGGGGGATCCCTCGGCGGTGTGGCTCGAAAGACGCGGGAGGCGATGATCCTATGCGAAGCCGCGGGACATGAGATCGTCCTCGTCGAGACGGTCGGCGTCGGCCAGAGCGAGTTGACGGTCCACTCGATGGTGGACTGCTTCCTCCTGCTGATGCTCGCGGGAGCGGGCGACGAGATGCAGGGGATCAAGCGCGGCATCATGGAAATGGCGGACCTCCTGACGATCACCAAGGTCGACGGGGAAAACGTGAACGCGGCGAAGGTCGCGCGCCAGCGGTACCTGAACGCGCTGCACCTCTTCCCTCCCACCGCGAGCGGTTGGACGCCTCCGGTCCTCCTGTCGTCCGCCGTGACCGGTGCGGGGATCGACTCCGTATGGTCCGAGATCGTCCGGTTCGTGGAACACGAGGGGGCGGGCGGGTTCTTCGACGCCCGACGGTCGAAGCAGGCCAAAGCGTGGTTCCAGGAGACGATCGAAAATCGGATCCTCGAGCGGTTCCACAGCCAGTCGGGGATGAGGGAGCGGCTACAGTTCCTCGAGGAGCGGGTCATGCGCGGAGAGATCGGGGTCCGCTCGGCAGTGGATGCGCTTTTCGAGTAGCGCCCGGCGGCGGACGCAACCCGAGTAAAATGCTCCGCGATGTCCAGCGACGCCACCGGAATCTTC
>DASWVS010000468.1:0-3099 GCA_036401135.1 Fimbriimonas sp. | reverse complement strand
GAGGGATCGGGTCAGGCACGGCGCTCATCCGCCCCGACTTTCCCGAACTGCTCGAGTGGCCCTATCTCTGGCAGCAAACGGAGTACTGCGTGGGAAACCCGACCTCGGACTTCATCTTCCTGGTCAACGCCGCCCAAGCGGTCCTTAAAGCAGGCGCGTCGGGAACATCGTCGTCAACTCCTCTGACGACGGGCGACGGCCGTACTCGCTGATCTGGAACGCCTCGGCGTAGGTCGTCCCTTCAGGCAGCCGGTCGGCGTGCCTGGCGGCGGTCTGCGCCGAGCGTCGATCCAGGGCCTTGGCCACGGCCTGTCGCCTCGGAGCTTCCTCCTCCGGCAGCCCGTAGAGAGCGCTCCCCGGCTCGGCGTTGTAGGGCAGCCATTCCAGGTACTGCGACTCGTGGGCGAGCATCATCTCCCGCTTCACCGCGATCGTCTCGTCGATCGCCACGACCACGTCGGCGCGAAACTCGCCGTACTCGGTGAACCCATCCTGCCAGTAGGCGAAGACGGGCATGCGCCGGATCGCGGGGACATCGGGGCAAAGGAACGGGACCGTCAGCATGTACGTCGCGTCCAGGACCAACTGGGCGGTGTAACGATGGTCCCGGTGATAATCGCTCGGGCGGTTCATGAGGACGAGGTCCGGCCCCCGCCCCGGTTCGCCGGCGCGCCGGATCGCTCGCACCATCGCCTCCGTCGAATCGCGGTCCACGTAGACATCGCCGTCTCGAAAGCCGAGAGTCTCGAACTCGTACCCTCCCGCCCGCGCCGCGGCGAGCGATTCGGCGCGCCTGCGGTCGATGAGAAGATCCGGGTTCTCCAGGTAGGCCGGTTCGTAGTGCCCCCTCGAGCCCTCCGTCGCGGAGATCACCTTCACCCGATCTCCCCGCCGACAGAAGAGGGCGATGGTCCCCCCGACGCTGCCTTCGCAGTCGTCCGGATGCGCGCCGATGCAAAGAACCTGAAGTGCCACGTTGCCCGGAGACTACCAAAAAAGCCTCAAGGACTCCGCTTCCGCCGTCTTCCTCGGCGAATCAGTCGTCACAGATTGCGGCGGTAATGGGATTCAACGCGTGGTTCATCTTGGTGGGCGCCCTGCTGGTGCTCATGGCTCTCATCGGGACGGTCCTGAAGCGTTTGCCGATGACGACCTCCATTCTCTATCTGGTGGTCGGCGTCGTCCTTAGCCCTCTGGGCGTGGAGGTGATCCGGTTCGACCCGTTTGAACACGCAGGATTCCTGGAACGGCTCACCGAACTCGCCGTCGTCGTTTCGCTCTTCACTGCGGGATTGAAGATGCGAGTGCCTCTGCGAGATAACCGTTGGCTCCCCCCGGTGCGGCTCGCCACGCTGACGATGGGGGCCACGATCGCGATCGCGGCCCTGGGGGCGCATCTGATCCTCGGGTTCACTCTCGCGGCTTCGCTGTTGATCGCCGCGATTCTCGCCCCCACCGATCCGGTGCTGGCTTCAGACGTTCAGGTCGAAAACGCGGCCGACCGAGACCGCCTCCGGTTCGGGCTGACCGGCGAGGCCGGGCTGAACGACGGCACCGCGTTTCCGTTCATCATGCTCGGTCTGGGCCTGCTCGGACACCACCGTCTGGGCGCGTACGGGATCGAATGGGTCGGCCGCGACCTGGTCTGGGCCGTTGCCGCCGGCCTCGGCTCGGGTTGGATATTAGGGCAGTTGACCGGCCGGCTGACGCTCTATCTCCGAAGCAACTACGAGCACGCCATCGGCTACGAAGACTTTCTCGCCTTGGGCTTGATCGCCTTGTCCTACGGCATCGCGCTGACGATCCACGGGTACGGCTTCCTGGCGGTGTTTGCCGCCGGGTTGGCACTGCGCAACATCGAAATGAAGGTCACCGGCGAAAAAAGGGACCCGGAAGAAGTGCTCAAGGAGACCCCCGTGACGCAGGAGGAGGAGATCGCCAGCGACCGGGACGCCGGCCCCGCGTTCATGGCTCGCGCCCTGCTCGGCTTCTCCGAGCAGATGGAGCGGATTCTGGAACTCACCGTCGTACTGCTCACCGGCGCACTGATCGTCTATGCCGACTTCAGCGTGCGCACGATCGCCTTTATCGCGTTCCTGCTGCTGATCGCCCGGCCCCTTTCCGTGTATCTGACCTATTGGGGTTCGGGGACGCGGCCGATCCACCGTCCGTACATCGCGTGGTTCGGAATCCGCGGGATCGGCTCGTTCTACTACCTCTTCTACGCGGTGCAGCACGGACTTGAGGGTAACGAAGCCCGTGAGATGGTGGGGATCACCTTGGCCGTCGTCGCCACATCGGTCGTCCTGCACGGCACCACGGTGACCCCTGCGATGAAGCACTACGCCAGGCAGAAGGAGAGGCAGGACCCGACCCGGCTGCCGCTGGAGACGAACTGAGCGCGGGTCGGGAAGCACGGACCGCGGCCCGACCCGCTCGTACGCCTAATCCTCGATCGGGGCTCCGCCCTGGTCGATGTTCTCCGGGGTGAAGTATCGCGAGGGGAGCACGATCTGCTTGTCGATGCTCTCCTTCTTGAGGATCTTCAATGCCGTATCGATGGCGGCTTTGCCCCCGGTGGGATATTCGAAGGATGCCGCCAGGATGCCCTGCTTGACGTAGGCCTGCCCTTCCTGCGGGAGGGCGTCGATGCCGATGAAGACGATCTCCTTCTCGCGCCCGGCCGCCTTGGCGGCGAGGTAGGCGCCGTGGCCGCCCGGATCGTTGTGGGCGTATACGGCGTCGATCTTCGGCAAACGCGAGAGCGCCGACTCCATCTCCTTTCGAGCGTTCGGCTCCAGCCACTTCATATCGGCTTCGAAGGCGGTCTTGATCTGGCTGCCGGCGATGCCCTCCACGAACCCTTGATGCCGATCCTGCGCCGGCGGCGAGGTCATCAAACCTTTGAGTTCGACGAGGGTGCCTTTCCCGCCGAGTTTCTGGACGAGCCACTTGCCTGCGGCGCGGCCGATCTTCTTGTTGTCGGCGCCGATATGAAGGGTCACGTCGGTGTTGACCTTGCGGTCCATTGTGACGACCGGAATGCCGGCGTCCATCGCCTGCTTGACCACCGGGGTCAACGCCTCCGCCGTTACCGGG
>DASWVS010000467.1:0-4457 GCA_036401135.1 Fimbriimonas sp. | reverse complement strand
CATTGCGGCCTCGATCCGGCAGATTCCGGGGGACTCGCTCGTTCTCGACGGGGAGATCGTGCTCCTGGACGATGGGGGACGACCGACCTTCCAAGGCTTGATGAAGGCCTACCATGGTGAAAAGGGGGAGCGCACGCCGTTTTACTGGGCCTTCGACCTTCTCCACCTGAACGGCATGGACTTGCGGAAGAGCCCGCTGGGCGAACGGCGATCGGCCCTCGAGGAGCTTCGCTTCCAGGGATCGGTTCGCCTGCTCGAGAGCATCCACGAAGAGGGCGAGATCCTCTTCGAGCAGGCGACCAAGCTAGGATTCGAAGGCATCGTCGGCAAGAAACTCTCGAGCCCCTACCGTGAGGGCGCCCGGTCCGACGACTGGGTAAAAATCAAGGGCTACCATTCGGAGGAGTTCCTCGTCTGCGGCTACACCCGCGGCTTCGGTGCCCGCGAGCACACCTTTGGCGCGCTGTTGCTCGGACGCAAGGATGGGGAAGGGAGGATCCGCTTTTGCGGAAGCGTGGGCGGGGGGTTCAGCGACGCCGAGCTTCTCGAGCTTCGCGCCAAGCTCGACCGGATGCGGGTGGATGCTTCGCCGTTCTCAGAGACGGTGACGACGAAGGGCGAGCCGGTCTTCGTCCGTCCGGAACTGGTCGCCGAGGTGCGGTTCATGTCCTGGACGGCGGAGCGCCGCCTTCGATTTCCCGTGTTCCGCCGACTGCGCGGCGACCTCGAGGAAGCCCCGCCCGCACCCGCCCTGGACACCACCGGCTCGGATGAAGCGGATGCGGTGATCGAGGCGCTCGAGCGAAACGACCGGGAGATGCAGATCACCGTCGAAGGAAGTCCGATTCAACTGACGAGCCTCGACCGGCAGCTGTGGCCGGGCGTCACGAAGCGCGATCTCCTGCTCTACCTCGCCAAGGTATCGAACGCCTACCTGCGACATCTGCGAGACCGTCCGCTCACGATGGTCCGTTACCCCGACGGGATCGAAGGCGAGGGGTTCTTCCAGCGGCACTGGGAGGCGTCGCTGCCAGAGTTCGTCCAGACGGTCGACATCTGGTCCCAAAGCGGGGGCGAGGCGAAGCGCCACCTGCTCTGCAACAATCTTCCGACTCTTCTGTGGCTCGGACAGAACTCGGCGATCGAGCTCCATCCCTGGCATTCGCGTGTGGTGACCGCGCCGGACGCTGAAGGGTTGGGAGCCCAGTTCGACACCCCGCAGGACCTTGAAGACTCGGTGCTGGAGTATCCCGACTACCTGGTATGCGACCTGGACCCGAACGTGCCCACGGGGAAAGAGGAGTTCACCGAAGAGGGTTGGCGACGAACCGTGGACGTTGCCCTCGCGCTTCACGATCTGCTCGACTCCCTGAAGCTGCGAAGCTTCGTCAAAACGACGGGCAAGACCGGCCTCCATATCTTCGTGCCTCTGAGGCGCATCTACGAGGGGGACCAGGTCAAGGAGGCGGCGCGCACGATCGGACGTTTTCTGATGGAGAAGATGCCCAGCCATGTCACCATGGAGACGCGCCTGAACAAGCGGCCGCGGAAGGTCTTCTTCGACGCCAACATGAACGGTTACGGCAGAACCCTCGCCAGTGCCTACTCGCCGCGCCCGGTGCCCGACGCGCGGGTTTCGATGCCGGTCGATTGGAACCGGCTCCCCTATGTGCGCCCCGGGATGTTCACGATCGCGACCGTGCCCGCCATGCTCGCCGAACACGGCGACCTTTGGAAGGGGAGCCTCGATCTCCGCCAGCACCTCGGCGCACCCTGAGCGGCGTTGCGGTTTTCCGGGCAATCGGTCTGCACCCGCACGGTCCATCCAATATGCTCGTTGGCATGATGCCTCCGGACGAGTTCGAGCGTGTGCCGGGTGTTTTCGTGGCGAGCCCACATCACCCCGGCATCCACCGCATCGTGCGCGAGTTGGACTCGAAGCCCGGTACGCAGTGTTACTCGGTCTATGATGTCGGACGGAGCGAACTGGTGGCGATGTCGAACCTGCCGACGTTCTACTTCCGCGACCCCCACGACGTGCGGACGCTCCTTAGCTCGGATGAACTCCTCTCTTTCATCGAACCTCGAGACCTTGGAAAACGCACAGCGATGCTCCGTAAAGCGAGAGACCTCGATCCGGAGGGCTCGGTCGAGTACGCCGTTACATTCCATTTTCCCGACGCGGGGCCGATCCGACTCCACTTTCAAACCTCGGTCCTATCGTTTGTCGGTTCCGCGGACCGACTCCTGATCAGCCTCGTGCGCTTCACCCGAGCCTAACTTTCCCCACCTGCGGCAGCCGCGAACGGGCCGAAGAAAACGAGTCGCATCAGGATCTCGCGTTTGCTAGTATATGTAAAGAAAGTACAGCCGTCGGTGTCGGACCTGGCGTAGGAGCACGGTCCTTGGTTCCGGAACGTAGGTCCATGCACGCTGCATCTCGGGTTGGTGTATGGCGACGAAGGTCGAGTGGCGGATCGAGTTGTTGGGCGGACTGCGTGTCCTGCACGCGGCGCGGCCGATCCATCGTTTCGAGACGCGAAAAGCGGGTACGTTGCTCGCTTTTCTTGCCAGCCACCTTCAAACAACCCACTTTCGGGACGACCTTGCGGAGCGGCTTTGGCCGGATGAGGAACTCGATACCGTCCGCAGCAGGCTCCGCCAAACCCTGTCCTCGCTGCGTCGAACGCTCGAGTCTCCGGGGGCGTCGTCCACTCCTTTGCTCGTCGCCGATCGGGCGGAGGTCCGTCCCGATCTCTCGCTGGTGGAGACGGACGTCGAAGACTTCCACTCTTTGTTGAAGCGCGCCGAGCATTGCGAAGATCCGCGCGGCCGCGCGCACTGCCTATCGCAGGCCATCGATCTTTATCGAGGCGACTTTCTCGCCAGCTACCACGAGGATTGGATCCTCGTGGAGCGAGACCAGATGCGCGAGTTGTTCCGAACGGCGCTGAGGAGGCTTACCGAGTCGTTGAGGGAGATCGGTGAGATCGATGCGGCGATCGACACAAGCCACAGAGCGATCGCCGTCGATCCCCTGCGAGAAGACGCCCATTGCGATCTGATGCGCCTATACCTCGAGGCTCAGCGTCCCGCAGACGCCCTACGGCAGTACCAGGATTACGAGCGGCGGTTGCGGCAGGAGCTGTCGATGTCTCCGTCGAAGGCTGCTCGACGGATCATGGAGGAGGCACGGGCGACCAGGCCAACGGCCGCGGATGACGGGACGTCCGGTACGGAGCCTCGACCCGTGCTCTCCGCACTTGTCCTGGAACCCGAGGGGGGAGCCGTTCCCTTGGACTCCGGTTTCTACCTGAGGCGGCCGGTGGACGAGCAGTTCAGCGCTGCGATCGCCCACCGCGAGAGCCTGGTGCTTGTGAAGGGACCGCGCCAGATCGGTAAAACGAGCCTCCTCGCGCGGGGTCTCGACCAGGCGCGCAAGGACGGAGCGGTCGTCCTCACCACCGATTTCCAGAAAATCACCGGAGATCAGTTGGTGACCGCGGACGCGCTGTTTCGAACCTTGACCCACACAATCGCCGACCAGCTGAACCTCGACGCGGACCCTGATCGATTCTGGACCGCCGGGAGGGGGTGGAACGTCTGCTTCGAGCGGTTCCTGCGGCGAGAGGTCCTCGGCGCCATCGAGCGTCCGCTGGTCTGGGCTCTCGACGAAGTCGACCGCCTCTTCCAATACGTTTATGGTGCGGAGGTTTTTGGGCTCTTCAGGTCGTGGCACAACGAACGCTCGCTGGACCCCGACGGGCCGTTCTCGAAGCTCACTCTGGCGATCGCCTACGCGACCGAGGCTCACCTGTTCATCGCCGATTTGAACCTTTCCCCGTTCAACGTGGGGAGCCGCATGACCCTCGAAGACTTCACCCTCACCGAGGTTTGGGAGCTCAACGGCCGGTACGGCTATCCGCTCGCGGACAAGGAAGAGGCCCGGCGGTACCACCATCTCGTCGGGGGGCACCCGTACCTGGTGCGCCGAGGGCTCCATGAGGTCGCAGTCAATCGGATGCCGCTCGCCGTTCTCGAGGCTCAGGTCGAGACGGGAGCCGGCCCGTTCGAGGATCATCTCCGGCGACTTCTCGCCACCCTGCAAAAGGACTCCGCGATGCTTGACGAGGTGACGGCGATGCTGCGAGGCGCGCCGTGCCCTTCGATGGAGGCGTTCTGGAGGCTCCGAACCGCCGGAATCCTGGTGGGAGCTTCGGCGTCGAACGCACGATTCCGCTGCCGGCTGTACGAGGTGTTCCTGAGACGGAGCCTCGAATGAGCGCGATCTCCGAGCGCGCTTTCTTCGTAACGGGGGGCACCCTCTCGCGCGACGCACCCTGCTACGTCGAGCGGGACGCCGATCGTATGCTTTTCGAGGAGCTCGCCCAAGGCAGCTTCTGCTACGTTCTCACCTCGCGACAGATGGGCAAGAGCAGCCTGATGGTTCGTACCGC
>DASWVS010000466.1:0-8093 GCA_036401135.1 Fimbriimonas sp. | reverse complement strand
TCAACGCCCAGGACTACGCCCGCGTCGTCGCCGACGAGCCGTTCGAGCTTTTCGAAGGAAACAACCTGATCGTCGAACAGCTTCTCCGCCAAGGGCTGCTTCTCGCGATGCCGATGCAGGCGCTCTGCGAATACGGTTGGGACGGTCCCTGCCCGATCGCGGCCAGCCGCGGGATCGATCGCCGCGACGCCACCGAGGGAAGGCCGGAATTCGCGGCTCTGGAAGACCTCTTGCACAAGAGGGACGACAACGGGTGAGCATCGCCCTCGACGCGATGGGAGGCGACAACGCCCCCGCCGAGATCGTCGCCGGAGCGCTGGAGGCGGCGCCGCTCCTGAAGGGTCGCCTGATCCTCGTCGGCGCTCCTGAGCGCCTCAAACCGCACCTTCCGAACCATCTTCCGTCGAACGTGGTCCTGAGGCCGGCGTCGCAATGGGTCGAGATGGACGAGAAGCCGCTGGACGCCTATCGCAAGAAGAAGGACAGCAGCCTCATGGTCGCCTGCCGCCTCGTCAAGGAGGGAGAAGCCCACGCGATGGTGTCGGCAGGCAATACCGGGGCGGTGTCCGCCACCGCGCTCCTCACGTGGAGGCAGCTGCCGGGAATCCACCGCCCGGCGATCGCCAGCCAGATCCCGAACAAGAACGGGGGGTTCGTTCTGGTCGACACCGGCGCCAGCCCCGACGTCGACCCCGAGCACCTCGCCGAGTTCGCGATCATGGGCCGGGCTTACGCCCAGAAGGTCATGGGGCGTGAGAACCCCAGCGTGCACCTGCTGAACATCGGCGAGGAGGAGGGCAAGGGGAACGCGTTCGCCAAGCAGAGCTTCCACCTTCTGGCCCGCCACCCCTGGTTTGCCGGCAACATCGAGGGCAAGGACATGTTCAATTCGCCCTGCGACGTCGTCGTGTGCGACGCGTTCGTGGGCAATGTAGCGCTCAAGACCGCCGAGGGCGTCTCCGAGCTGATCGTCTCGATGATTCGGCGAGAGATTCCGTCCTCCGGCCTCGCGCGAATGCTCTATTGGCCGGTGAAGAAGGTTCTTTCCCCCCTGCGAAAGCAGATGGACTACGCCGAGGTCGGCGGCTCGCCGCTACTGGGGCTGAACGGCCTTTGCACCATCTGCCACGGCCGTAGCGATGCCCGGGCAATTCGAAGCGCCCTCCTCGCCACCGAGAACGCGCTGCTCAGCGGGCTGGTCGAAACGATCCGCGACAATGTCGTCCGAGAACTGACACAATAGCTTCCGGATGTTTACGCGCGCCGTGGTGCAGGGGATCGGGCATTCGCTTCCCCGGAAAGTCCTGACGAACGTCGACCTCGAGCAAACCCTCGACACCAGCGACGAATGGATCACGCAGCGGACCGGCATCCGCGAGAGGCGCGTCAGTTCCGAGGACGAGACGACGTTCAGCCTTTCGGTGACGGCCGCTCGCGAAGCGCTCGCCTGCGCGGAGGTCGATGCCGGCGAGATCGAGCTCGTGGTTCTGGCGACGATCAGCGGGGACTACGTATGGCCTGCGACGGCGTGCCTCGTCCAGGATGCGATTGGGGCGCGCCACGCGGGGGCGTTCGATGTCAGCGCCGCCTGCGCCGGATTCATCTACGCGCTGTCGAACGCCTCGTCGATGATCGAGACGGGGCAGATCAAGACCGCGCTCGTGATCGGCGCCGACACGCTGACGAAACAGCTCGACTGGACCGACCGCTCCACCGCCATCCTCTTCGGGGATGCGGCATCGGCGGTCGTGCTCAAAGGCCAGAACGATACCGACCGAGGAGTCATCAAGACGGTCCTGTTCTCCGACGGGAGCGGGGCGAAACACATCATCCTCGAAGGGGGAGGCACGCGGGTTCCGTTCGGGCAGGGCGAGGAGCGCGATTTCAAGCTGCGGATGGCGGGCAAGGAGACCTATCGGTTCGCCGTCCAGGCGATGGGCGACGCCTGCCATAAGGTGCTGGATAAAGCGGGCCTCACGGTCGAGGACGTGGACCTGTTCGTTCCGCACCAGGCGAATCTCCGGATCATCGATTCTGCGGCCAAGCGGCTCGGGCTCCCGGAAGAGAAGGTGTTCGTGAACGTCCACAAGTACGGCAACACGAGCGCCGCGAGCGTCCCGCTCGGCCTTTACGAGGCGGTGAAGGAAGGCCGCCTCCAGCCGGGCATGATCGTCATGACGGTCGGCTTCGGCGCCGGCCTCGTCTGGGGCGCGAACCTGATCCGCTGGTGAGAAGGGGGTACGCGGAACCTTTCCGCGTACCCGAGGCGATGATCAGCCGATCTGCTGGAGGATGGCCTTGAGAGACTCGGCGGACTTGTGGAGCCCTTCGATCTCCTGGACGCTCACGCTCGGCTCGAGCACCTGGACGACGCCCTTCCGCCCGACCTTCGTCGGCAGGGACAGCGCGATGTCCGAGATGCCCAGAACTCCATGCTGGATCGAGCTCACCGGCAAGACCGCTTCGCTGTTCAGGGCCATCGCCTCGACGACGCGGGCGATCGACACGCCGACCGCGCGCCCGGCCCCGCCCTTGAGCCGAATGACCTCCGCCCCCGACTTCCGGGTGAAGTCGAAGACGCCCTGGACGCCATCGGGCTTATAGCCGGGGACCGACGCGAGGGGCACTCCGCCGACGGTGGCCGACGACAGGATCGGCACCATCGAGTCGCCGTGCTCGCCGAGTACCAGCGCTTTCACGTCGGTCGCGTTCACGTCGAAATGGTCGGCGAGAAGCGAGCAGAAGCGGCAGGTGTCGAGAACGGTGCCGAGTCCCAGCACCTGCGGCTCGGGAACGATGTTCGCCTGGGCGGCAAGCTGGGTGAGGATGTCGACCGGGTTCGAGACCACCAGGACCGTCGCCGACTGCGGCACGCCTGCCGACTTGACGCTCTCCAGGATCTGGCGGAAAAGCCCCACGTTCCGGTTGATCAAGTCGAGCCGGCTCTCATCCGGCTTTCTTCGCAAGCCGGCGGTTATGACGACGCAGTCGCTGCCGGCGACGACGTCGTACCCTGCGCTGCTCGTGAATCTGATGTTCGCGGTGAGGGCGGCACCATGGCGGAGGTCCAGCGCCTCGCCCGCGGCCATATCCCCGTTCATGTCCACCAACGCGATTTCTCGGACGACGCCGCCAAGCTGAAGCGCGTACGCGGCGTCCGATCCGACGCGCCCGCCTCCTCCAATGATGCTGACCTTCATCAGTCCGATTATGGCAGAGCGCATGCCTCGCCGCTTCGATGCGACGGCCCGTCTATGCCATAACACGCGTCAAGGATTCATATGTCGAGAAGCAGGCACCTCATTCTGGCCACGGCCGTGCTGGCCGCATCCGTCTCCCTCGCCCAGGACGTCCCGGTCGAGAAGTACCGGCTGCCGAACGGCATGACCGTTATCCTCCACGAAGACCACACGGTGCCCGTCGTCACCGTCAACACCTGGTTCTACGTGGGGTCCAAGGACGAGCCGCCTGGGCGAAGCGGCTTCGCCCACCTCTTCGAGCACCTGATGTTCATGGGCACGAAGCGTGTGCCCAACGGCCAGTTCGACGAGATCATGGAGGCGGGCGGCGGCTCGAACAACGCTTCGACGGCGGAGGATCGCACCAACTACTTCTCGACCGGCCCCGCGAACCTCCTGCCGACCCTACTTTGGCTCGACGCCGAGCGACTGGAGGCGCTGGGCGAGAACATCGACCAGAAAAAGCTCGACCTTCAACGGGACGTGGTGAAGAACGAGCGGCGGCAGGGGGTCGAGAACGCGCCCTACGGGGAGGCCTGGGAGTCCATCAACGGGCTCGTGTATCCGGACAACCACCCCTACCACAACAGCGTCATCGGCACCCACGACGACCTGAGCGCGGCGACGGTGGCCGACGTGCGCGGGTTCTTCTCGACGTTTTACGTGCCGAACAACGCCTCGCTCGTAGTTGCGGGCGACTTCCGGAGCGCCGACGTCAAGCCGCTCATCGCCGAACTCTTCGGCACGCTTCCCCGATCGAACGACCCGCCGCGAAAGGCCGTGCCGACGATCCCGCCCCTCGGCCTCAAGCGGCATACGATGGTGGACCGGGTCCAGCAGTCGCAGACGATCATGGTGTGGCACAGCCCCGCCCACTACCAGCCGGGCGACGCGGAGATGGACCTTGCCGCGGCGGTCCTTACCGATGGCGTCAACGGCCGCCTCTACCGGGACCTCGTCGTCGACAAGAAGCTTGCCACCGAGGTCTCGGCGTTTCAAGCCTCGCGGTACCACTCTTCGCTGTTCCACATCGTCGCGACGGCCGCCGAGGGGGTCGCCCTGGAGAAGCTGGAGGCCGCGATCGACCGCGTGCTACGGGAGTTCCTCGCCAAGGGGCCGACGGCCGAGGAACTGAAGCGGCAGTCGAGCAAGTTGGAGTACGGCGTCCTGTCGAGTCTCCAATCGATCCAGGCGAAGGCGGACCAGATGAACCAATACGAGTTCTATTTCGGAGAACCGAACTCCTACCGAAGGGACCTGGACCGCTACCGGAAGGCAACGACGGGCGGTGTCCGATCGGCGGCGGCGAAGACTTTGGACCTCGACAACCGGCTGATCCTGCGCGTCATCCCCGAGTCCGAAACGCCTGCGGAGAACCCGCGGGACGCCCGCCCTGCGGCGACGCCCCCGACCGGATTCACTCCGCCCGCACCGCAGGCCGCCACCCTCGCCAACGGGATCAAGCTGTACTACTTCCGCCGCGAGAACGTCCCCCTGATGACGCTTTCCGCCCAATTTCTTGCCGGATCCGCATCGGACGCCGCCGGCAAGGCCGGACAGACGTCGCTGATGGCGGAGATGCTGAGCGAGGGAGCAGGACCGAGAAGCAGCGCCGAGTTCGAAAGCGCGCTCGACCTCCTCGGAGCCCATTTCGGCGCCGAGGTGGACGCGGACTCGACGATCGCGACCTTGAGCGTGATCGACCGGAACTTCGACGAAGCCCTGCCCCTGTTCGCGGATGCGCTTCTCAGGCCGAGGTTCGAGGCCAAGGAATGGGAGCGGGTTCAGCGGGTGACCGCCGCCGCCCTCGAGCAGGAGAACGACGATCCGGGTGCGATCGCACGCCGGGTCTCGCTTCGCGAGCTCTATGGGCTCTCGCACCCGGTCGGCCGGCTTCCCACCGGGACGTCGGTCATGTCCCTGAACCTCCAGGACATCCGAGAAGCCTACGCGCGCACGATCCGCCAAGACGCCGTGGCCTTCTTCGCCGCCGGCAGCCTGCCTCAGGAGGAGGTCGTCGAACTTCTGAACAAGGCGTTTGCAGGTTGGAAGGCGAGCGGCGCCGCCCCCGAAACTCCGGTATTCGGGCCTCCCGCCAACGAGCGATTTCGGGTTCTGATCGTTGACCGGCCCGGCGCCGAACAGACGACGATCCGGTTCTTGCTGCCGGGAACCACATACGGCGACCCGAACCGCCATGCCCTCGCCGCTCTGGGCGTCGCCCTCGGAGGAAGCTTCACCAGCCGCCTGAACCAGAACCTTCGCGAGGACAAGGGGTACACGTATGGAGCCGGGACCGGGTTTGTGTTTGCTCCGGAGTACGGCTACGTCACCGCCACCGCCGACGTGAGAGCCGACGTCACCGGCGCGAGCCTGAAGGAGTTCCTGGCCGAGTTCGCCAAGATCCGAAAAGGCGATGTAACTGCCGAAGAAGCGGGCAAGGCCGCCTCCAGCCGACGAACCGACCTCGTCCAATCTTTGGCTTCGATCCAAGGGCTGACGGGTTTGGCGATGGAGTTTCGGGCGAACGGCCAACCGGTCGATGCGCTTGGGCAGGAGTTGGCGGCGATCGGGGCGGTCGATGCCGCAAAGATCAACGCGGCGGCGGGATCTGGGCTGAACCTGGAGAAAGGCGTGCTCGTGCTCGTCGGGGACCGGAATGCGATCCTCCCCCAACTCGAGGGGCTGGGCCTACCGGAACCGACCGTGGTCGAGCCGTAGCGTCAGAGGGCCGAGTCGGGACGCTCTCGCTTCGCCGAAAGGGCGAGCCCTATCAGCGCGAGCCCCGTGATGCCGAGCGGCGCGAAGAGCGGCGGCTCATCGGTTCTCTTTTTCCTCCTCGTGTCCGTATACCCCCCTTCCTCCTCGTCGTCCCCGTCGGCGCGGGCGACGATGGTGCCCGGTTCCGAGACACGGGCAGTGAAGTAGGGGCTCATGTGGGAAAGCTCGAGGCCGTCGCTGTGGAAGTAGAACCCGGCAACTCCGGCGACCGCCCCGATGGCGAGCGCCGCCATGGCAAAAGCCCTGAGAGCCCGCGCGGGAGAGAGCGCAAGCAGGCTTGCCACCACCAGGACCGGCGTCAGGAGGACTGGGACCCATCCGACCCACTCCTCGCTCAGCACGTCCTGGTGAAGGTAGCGAACCTCCAGGAACGTCGTGAGAAACCCGCCCGCCAGGATGAGGAAGACCAGCTTTTCGCGTTTCACGTACAAGGATTACCCGCAACGAGCCGGTCCGGTTCCTCCGACCGATAAAATCCTGGCTATCTGGGGATCCTGAGAAGTTCCTCCACCGCCTTTCGAACCTGGGGATCCTCGCCCTTCTCCCACACGTTCGGATCGAACCACACGACGTGGTCGGGGCGGCGGCCGTTGTTCTCGAGGTTCTCCCCTTCCACGGTATAGGCGCCGATCGCGGGCATGCGGATCATTCCTCCGTCCCAAAGCCGATAGCCGCTCGTACCGATCACGTAGCCCGGCGTGCGTTCGCCGACGATCGGCCCCCGCTTGAGCCGTCGGAATCCTTCGGCGATGATCTCGGCGTTGGAGAATGAGTAGGTGTTGACCAGAAGCGCCGTCGGAAGTTCGAGCGCGTCCGACCGCCAAAGGTTCTCGCTGATCTTGACCCCCATTTCGCCGCGGGTCGTGCGCACCAGCCACGGCTGGCGGATCAGGACGGCGAGCACATCCACCGCCGTGGAACCGCCGCCGTTGTACCGGCAGTCGATCAAGACGCCCTGCTTCCCTTCCGCCTCGGTGTGGATCTCCCGCAGGAACCGCTCCAGGCTGGGGCCGTTCATGCTTCGGATATGGGTGTAGCCGAGGCGGCCGTTGCTGTAGCGGTCGACCAAAGACCGCTCCTGCGCGACCCACGCTTCATATTCGAGGTTGCCGATCGCGGCGGAAGTGGTCGGCTTAATGTCGATCGACACCTGCTTGCCGCTCCGGTCCACGACAAGGGCCACTTTGCGTCCCGCCTTCTTGTTGAGCAGCGACGCGATCGGGCTTCGAGGTCCCGGCTCGACCCCGTCCACCGAAAGGATCCGGTCGCCTACCAGAAGCTGGGACTGCGGATCCGACGCCGGCGACTGGGGAACGACCCGGCTGACGATGTAGGAGGCGCGGGCGTCGAGGGCTTTGGGATCGAACTCGACGCCGAGCATTCCGGTCGAGTCGCTGCCGACGCCGGGAACGGGCGCGTCGGGAGCATCGGCACCCAGGTGCGAAGACTCGATCTCCTCCATCATCTCGCCCATCAGGGCATAGAAGTCGTCGCGGTCGTACGCGTGGGGGACGGTCTTCTCGTAACGCGCCTTGATCGCCGGCCAGTCCTTGCCGTGCAGCTTAGGGTCGTAATAGAGGTTCTCCATCGCCCACGCGATCTCTCGGAAGAGCGCCATCTCCTCCTCCTTGGTGTCGACCGTCCATTGGGCGCTGAAGGGGATCGGGACGGAGGCCGGGCTGCCGGGGGAATAGGCGAAGAGCCTGCCGCCGCTCGTGTAGTACAGCTTCTTTCCGTCCTTGCCGTACTCGGCGTTGCTCATGGCACCTTGAATGGCGGCGACCGGCGTCGGGGTGCCGCCAGCCACGGGGACCGAGACCGCCTGGGGCGTTCCTCCAGGGGCTCGGACGTTGGTGAAGATCGACTTGCTGTCGGACGAAGCCAAGGCCCCCATGGCGCCGTTCGTCGTCAGCCGCCGCATGCGGTACTCGATACCCGGCTCGTAAACCTCGACCTTGACTTCCTTCTTGTCCTCCTTCTTCGGCTCGTCGAGCGCGTCGAGGTCGTCTTCGCCGAATGTCAGCTCCTGGGGCATCAGGTCCACGACGAAGAGGTCCTGCTCCTCGAACTCGG
>DASWVS010000465.1:0-2036 GCA_036401135.1 Fimbriimonas sp. | reverse complement strand
TCTCGAGGATGAGGCGCGCGTGCTGCGAGTTAAGGAACTCGGTCGGGTTCGGCGGCAGGGGGCCGGACGGGAGGCACCAGAGGTTCTCGTAGGAGGTCGGCTTGGTGGCCTCGTCCAGGGTGCAGAGCCCCTTGACGACGGTCGTGAGGCCGACTTCGCGCCCGACTCCCATCCAGTTGTGGATCGTCGGTCGGCGCAGGTCGCAGTCGACGAGGAGGACCTTCTTTCCGTCCATCGCCATCGCGATGGCGAGGTTGACCGAGATCGTCGACTTCCCTTCCGATTTGCTGGGGCTCGTGACCGCGATGATCCGCATCTTGCGGTCGGGCGACGAGAAGGCGATGTTGTTTCGGAGGAGGCGGAAGCTCTCGAGGAACGCGTGGTTGTTCTCCACGTGTCCGAGCAGCAGCCGTCCTTCGCCCAGGTTGTCGGTGGGCTCGGTCTCGGGCACCGCCGTCAGCGAGGCGATGCCGGTGATACGGTCGACCAGGTACGGGTCGCGGAGCCGGTTGTCCAGCCTCTCGGCCAGCAGAGCCGCCGCCACACCGAGAAGGATGCCGACGAGGAAGAAGGCGATCACGTGCTGCGTCTTGTTCGGGTACGCGGCGAACTTCGGATCTCGGGCTCTGGCGATGACCCTCGCGTAGGGCGTGGTGGAATTCTCTTGGATCGCAAGCGTGTAGAACCGCTCCGAGAGCATGTTATAGGTCTTCTGGAGGATGTCGACGCTCTGCTCGAGCGCGGCGAGATCTCGCAGATCCTCGGGATATCTCATCAGCTCCTGCCTGCGCTGATCCAACGCCTTCTGGGCTGCGGCGAGCTTCTCCGACTGGACCGCTTCTTCGGCGGTGCTCATCGCATACTCCTCGCGCAGTTTGTCGACCAGCGGGTTGCGCTGTTCGGAGCGGGAGGTCACGATGCTTCGGCTGATCGTCTGAAGGTTCCGCTCCTCGGCGGAGATCTGGTTCTTGAGCGTCGTGGCTTCGGGCGAAGTCTCCGTGTACTCCTCGAGCGTCTTGTTCAGGTCGGCGCGGAGCTGGTTCAAGCGGGTCCGAGATTGGGCGAACTCAGGGTTTTCCTGAACCGTGCTCGAATAGGGGACGTTCGCGTCCGCCCGCCGAAGCTGCGATCCAAGCACCCCGATCGACCGTTGCGCGGCGGCAAGGCCTGTGCGCGAGGCCTTCATCTCGTTTTCGAGGGCCGTGACCGCCTGGGCGGCGGCGGTGACCTGCGTCGGCGCATCGACCAAGCCGGATTCCTTCTTGTACTGGGCGAGCTTGTCCGCCGCCGTCTTCAGCTGGGCCTTCGAGTTCGCCATTTCCCGGCTGACGTAGGCCTTGGCGTCTTTCGCCGCCTTGACGCTCGTCTCGTGGTCCAGCTCCAGATAGGTTTCCGCGATGTGCTGGGCCAGCGTCGACGCCATCCTCGGCGAGTAGGCGGAGGCCTGGATGTTCACGATGTCGGAATCCGGTTTGGCGTCGATGGAGTACGCCCAGGACGGGATGGTTTCGCTGCCGAACCCCCTCTGGCGCTTGGTGATCGGAATCTTCTCGAAAGCCTCGTCCAGCAGGTCGGGGCTCTTGATGATCTCGACCTGGGTCGCCGTTGTTCGCGTGTTGCTCATGCCCTCGAACGCCGCCAGGATGGTGTCGGCGTCCGTTCCGCTCTTCTTGGACTCGGTCACGAGCGCGAGCTTCGTCGTCGCCTGGTAGATGGGCTTGCGTGTGATCGTATAGGCCACGCCGAGCGCCGTCACCAGCACGGTAACGGCCGCGATGATCCATTTCCTTCTCCAGAAGACTTCTAGCTGTTCTCGCGGATCGAACTGCTGTTCGTCCTCGATGATGCTCTGCTCGAGCAACAGGCCGTCGTTGAGCGCAGAGTAGTCGGTGGCGTTTTTCGGTGAATTCATGACAGACGATCGGTAAGGAGTGGGGGATGCCCGGAACAAGGGATGCATACGTCGCGCGTTTGGGCGCCGTCGCACGCATATCCCGTCTCGTTCGGCATCAACAGCATTTCAATCAAAAGTGGCG
>DASWVS010000464.1:0-2253 GCA_036401135.1 Fimbriimonas sp. | reverse complement strand
AACCCTTCTGGGAAAGGATCGCTCGGGTCGACGACGTAGGTGGCGAACCCGGTGATCCATGCCCGCCCGCTGATCGTCGGAACCACCGCCGGAAAGTTGCCGACACGGGTTTCCTCGATCAGCCTCCCGGTGAAGGTCGTCCCGAGGATCCCTTCGTGGACGAAGGCTTCCCCGAGCGCGAGCCTCCCGCGTGCATGCAGCGTCGCCATCCGGGCGCTGGTGCCTGTGCCGCAAGGGGAGCGGTCGATGACGCCGGTCCATGTCGAAGGGTCGTCCCAGTCGAACGTGCCGGTGGAAACGACAACCGCGTTCTTCATCTGGGAGCCTGGCTGGGTAGGCGGCCCTGAAAGCTGCGCGATCGTGATCCCCTCGAAGCCTGGCTGTTCGGGATGGACGACCGGAAGCTGCTCCCGCGCCGCCGCCTTGACCATCTCCCCGATGCGGACGATGTCGCGGCCCTCGTCGGGCGTCAGCGAGAGGCCGAACTGTGCCGCTTCGGCGATGACGTAGAACATCCCCCCGTAAGCCACGTCGACTTCGATCGTCCCCAACCGAGGCACCTCGACAGATGCGGCCAGGTGGGTGGCAAAGGCGGGGACGTTCCGAAACGTCACCTGCTTCACCTTGCCGCCGGAGCATTCGGCATCGATGCGGATGAGGCCGGCCGGGGACTCCAGCGTGATCCGAGTGAAGGGTTCCGTCATCGGAAGCATCCCGGTTTCGAGGAGCGCCGTCGCCACACAGATCGTGTTCGTCCCCGACATCCCCGGGTACTCGACGTGCTCCATGATCACGTACCCGGCATCGGCCTCCGGATGCGTAGGAGGAAGCACGAGGTTGCAGTTGGACGCCGGATATCCGCGAGGCTCGTTAAGCATCCTTTTGCGCAGGTGATCCGCTTTCCGGGCGAGGTGCTCCATCTTTTCGAACATCGTGGCGCCGGGGACGTCGAGGACGCCGCCGACGATCACTCGACCTGGTTCGCCGCAAGCGTGTAGGTCGATCGCCTGTACCATGCCGAACACGTTCATCGTCTTCTCGCGTCGGAGCAGGGGATTCTTACCTGATCACACCGCAGTAGGGCGGGACTACGGAGCCGAGCCGCAAGCATTTTCTGTCATTTCTCAGCCTTCGATATGTGGAGGCTGGCAACCCGCTAACCTATACAAGACCGATCGATATATACAGGAATCAATCGGAAAACTTGTTCAGTGGGGCGTTGAAACACTCTCCGTTCACACAATGTCATCTGCCTTGCCGAGAGGCGAGGTTGCAAGATGGCAAGGCCGATTTGGAAAGGTGCCGTGAGTTTCGGGATGGTCAGCATCCCCGTGGGTCTGTACCCGACTGTGAGCGAGAAGGACGTCCGCTTCCACCAGATCCACCGCGAGTGCGGCTCGCGGATCAAGCTCCAGAAATGGTGCCCCGTGCATGAGCGCGCGTTGTCGCCGGACGAGATCGTGAAGGGGTACGAGATCAGCAAAGGGCGCTACGTGCTGATGGAGGAGGAGGATCTCGAGAACGTCCCGGTTCCGAGCAAGCACACCGTCTCGGTCGACGGCTTCGTCGACGCCTCCGAAGTCGACCCCGTGTACTTCGACTCCGCCTACTACCTGGAGCCCGAGGAGACGGGGCGACGGCCCTACGCCCTCCTCCTGAAGGCGCTCCAGAGCAAGAAGGTCGCCGCGATCGCCAAGATCGCGATGCGGCAGAAGGAGTCGCTGTGCCTGCTCCGCGCCACCGAGGGGCGGATCGTCCTCGAGACGCTCCACTACCCCGACGAAATCCGGAAGCTTGAGCCTGCGAAGACCGACTTCGATCTGGACGAACGGGAGCTCAAGATGGCGGAGAGCCTGGTCGACCTGCTGCGGGAGGAGTTCCAGCCGGAGAAATACAAGGACGAGGTACGGGACGCGATCCTCGAACGGATCGAAGCCAAGGCCCACGGCGAGAGCATTGCGGAGCAGCCGGAGCCCAAGCAGACGGCCCAGGTGATCGATCTTTTCGAAGCCCTCAAGCGCAGCGTCGAGGCGGCCAAGAAGGAGCGGCCAGAAGAGCCGAAGCGAAAGAAGGCTGCCTAATATGAGTAAGTCTTATCAACAAAAGCGTAACTTTGAAGTTACGCCCGAGCCTCACTTCGAAGACGACCCCTTCGAGTCTCGATCCGGCCCTCTCTCCTTCGTCGTTCAAAGGCACGAGGCGTCGCGCCTCCATTTCGACTTCCGCCTGGAATGCGACGGGGCCTTGGTCTCC
>DASWVS010000463.1:0-5778 GCA_036401135.1 Fimbriimonas sp. | reverse complement strand
CACCTGGCGTCCGAGGTGGATCGGCAGGACCGGGTCCAGAACCCCGTGGCTCTGGAAGACCGGGACTTCGATCCGCGCCTCTTCGCCTACGAAGTCGGGGACGAGGGCCCCGCTGAGGAGCATCGAGCCTCCCAGCAGATCAGGCCGCTTCAGAAGGATGCCCAGCGACATCATCGCCCCCTGCGAGAACCCACCGAGCAAGGTCTGGCGCGCGGAAACAGCGTGCCTTGCTTGCATCGTTTGAATCATGGACGCAAGGACTTCAAGGCTGGAAAGGGCTTGGGACGCGTCGATTTCGACTCCCTCGTCCGTCCAGGCGACGTCGAACCAGGCATAGCCGCCATAGCTGCACGACCGCGGGGCGCGAAGGGACGCCACCGATAACCGCGGATCAAGTTCGTCCGCCAGGGCGAAAAGGTCCTGCTCGTTGCTGCCGAGACCGTGGAGGAGGATGAGCAGCGTGTTCGTATCGGCAGGGGCCCGCGCAGGGGCGAACAGGCTGTGAAGCGGATCCATCCCTCCTATTCTGTCCGCTTCAGCCTTCGGCAGAACGGCGCAGGACTCGAGGCCCGCGCCTTCGGTGCCGCTACTCCTCTTCGGGACGGCTCCAGGTGCCTTGCGATCCGGAGTCTTTGGGGGTGCCGGAACGTCCCATGCCGCCGCCCTCGTTCTCCTGGCTCATCTTCTTTCGCGTCTCCTCCAGGTCGGCGGCCGTGTCCTTGTCTTTGTCCTTTTCGGCGACCTCCTCCCGGATGCCGTGCTCCTTGCGCCCTTCCTCTGGCGGTTTGTTCTCGCCGTATACGTTCTTGTCTTCGGTCATAGCTGGCTACTCTCGTCTCCCTTTTTGCTGATTCGAGGCCTCAGTAAGGCCTCCTCCTTCTCAAACAACTCTCCCGCCGGTCGGGCGACGATCTCGTCGTCCTGGTCGACGCGGCTCGCCTCGAGGGCCTCGGGTTCCTCGCGGTGGACCTCCGGGCGGTCGCCGACGCGGCGCATCGTCGTCATCCGCGGGTCTTCCGAGATGTCGACGAACCGGGCCCCCTCGGGGTCGAGTTCGTCCGGCCTCGAGTCTCCGTACCGGGTCAGCTCGTCGTCCGGCACGTCCCTCAGCTCTTCGACCGGCTGGTTGATGCGCGTCTGGCCGGCTTCGAAAACGCCAGGCTGCGACTCCATCTGGACCTCGGGAAAGTTTCCAACGTCCGAGTTCTCCTGGCCGGGTTCGGACTGGTCTTCGCGAGCCGGCTTGCCGAACAGATGCTTCTCGTTCATAGCTGATTGGACTGAAGGCGCGGAGCGGGGTTCCGAAGCCTCACGTTCGGCGGATTTCGAAACCGGAATAACCGCCTGGCGCCGGCTCCGTCTGGACGTCCTCGACCCGGCCGGGCCCGTCCCACATTCTCTTCGCGAAATCCTCCACGACGAAAGGATCCCTGTGCTCGGCCACTGCTTCCACCTTGCGGTCGGCCCGATTCCAGACTGCTCCCTCCACGTCGAGCATCCTGGCCGTTCGGGCCGCGTAGTAGCGGAAACCGACGCCTTGGACGTGCCCCGAGACTACGATTCGCAGCGCAGCCATAGCAAGGTATACCGCGATTGATGGCTTTGGCTGCGATCGGAGCGTTACTGCTGCTGGGAGGCGGAGGGATGCAGGCACGGGGGACAGAGGGGGTTGCCGATGCAGCCGCAGAGGCTGCCCTGAGGAAGTACGCTGACAAGGGCGTGAAAGCCGACGAGATCGGTATCGCCCTCTGCAGGCTCGACGGCAAAAGGATAATGGTTCTCGACGGCTACCGGCAGGACGAGGCGATGTACCCCGCGAGCGTCGTGAAGCTGTTCTACCTGACCTACCTGGCACACCAACTGGAGAAGGGGCGCCTCAAGAAGACGGACGAGATCGAGCGGGCGGCAAAGGACATGATCGTCGAAAGCGACAACGACGCCACCAACTGGATCCTCGAAATTCTTACGGGGGCGACGAGCGGTCCCGAGTTGGACGCAAGCGCGCTCAAACGGTGGATGTCGCAGCGCCAGGCCGTTAACCGGTACTTCTCAGGTCTCGGATACAAGGACGTCAACGCGTGCCAGAAGACCTGGTACTCGGGACCCTACGGCCGGGAGCGACAGGGCTACGGGCCCAATTTCGAGCATCGCAATTCCCTGACCCCTTCCGCCTGTACCCGGCTGCTTTCCGAGATCATGACCGATCGTCTGGTCTCGCCCGCACGGTGCGAGTGGATGCGCGGTTACCTCTCGCGCAAGATCCCGGCCGACTCCAAGGATGCGGACAGCCAGTCCAAGGGCTACTCGGGCCAGGCCCTGCCGAGCGGCACGAAGCTCTGGTCCAAGGCAGGTTGGACCGAAACGGTCAAGCACGACGTCGCCGCGGTCGAAACGAAGGATGGCCGCCGCTTCGTCTGGGCGATCTTCACGAAGAGCCACAGCGACATCGCCGACCTGGTTCCGTTCATCGCGGGCGAACTCTTGAAGGGGCTACTTTAGGCGGCCAGCGGCTCTTCCTGGGGCAGCCGGACCGGCACCAGCAGCGAGACCCCGGGATCGTGGGGCTGCATGGTCACACCGAGGTGGACGTTGGCCGTCCGGATCGTCGATTCGTTATGGGTGATGACGATGAACTGGGTCGTGCTCGTGAACTGGAACAGGGCTTCGGCGAACCGCTCGACGTTCCGGCCGTCCAGAGGCGCGTCAACTTCGTCCAGGACCACGAGGGGCGACGGCTTGACGCTGAGGAGGGCGAAAAGGAAGGCTGATGCGCACAGCGACCGTTCGCCGCCGCTGAGCAGGTTCAGGGCTTGCTTTCGCTTGCCCGGCAGCGTCGCATCGAGTTCGATCCCGCTTTCGAGGACACGATTCGGATCCGTTAGGCTGATCTGCCCTTCCCCGCCGCCGAACAATCTCGTGAACTGCTCCGAGAACGCCTGCTGAACGAGGGCGAACGTGGACAGGAACCGGTCGCGCGTCAACTTGTCGAGCTCGTCGATGCTGGCTTCGACCTGGGCCATCCCCTCGACGATGTCGTCTCGCTGGGCGGACAGCTCCTCCAAACGTTGACTCAGCCGCTCGTAGGCTTCGATCGCTCCCAGGTTCACGTCGCCCATCGCCCTGATCTCTCGGCGAAGGCGGTTCACAACCGTACCCGCGTCCGGCGGCACCTCGTGTCGGCCCTCCTGCTCGAGCGCGTCTTCCTGGGTCAGCCCGTAGTCCTCCATGAGCCGCGCGAGCGAGTTGGCTTTCCTGGCCTCGGCGCGGGCTCGGCTCACTTCAGCCTGGTGCGCCCCGTCGGCGATCGCCGTGGCGGTGCTTCGAGCCTGCTTGGCTTCTTCGGTGAATCGCAGGCTGTCCTCGAGGAGGCCTCGCCGCTTCTCCTGCAGGGCATGCAGGTGGGTGTCGGCTTCCGCGCAACGGGCTTCGGCGCCGGACCGCTCCTGCGCGTGCCGGTCCATCGCCTGGCGCAGGCGCTCGCGCTCGGGTCCCAGGCTTTGCAGGCGGTGCGCCCGGTGGCGCTCCGCTTCTTCGGCCGACCGAAGCCTTTTCTGTCCGGCGTCCAGCCGTGCCTTGGCCTGTTCGACCCGGGTCCGCGCCTCCCTAAGCCGTGCTTCGGCACTCTCGGCGTCAGCGGCCTTGGAGGCCAGACGTTTGAGGGTGTCGTCCCGCCGGCTTTCGATCGCTTCCAGATCGACGCGGTCCGGGATCTCTACGGTCGACGCCACGATGGCGGCAGATTCGGCGGTCAGCTTGTCTCGGCTCCGAACCGTGCTTCGATGTTCGTCCGCCAGCGTCTGGTGGTAGGCATGCGCCTCGTCGAAATTCCTCTGAAGCGTCTTCTGCTCGGTCCTGAGAACCTGAAGCCGGTTCTCGATCGCTTGAACTTCGCCGTTTCGGACCGAGGACCGTTCCTCGAACTTGCCGATCGCACGGTCGAGTTCGCGCAGTTCGTCCTCCAGCCGGGCCAGGTCGGCCTTCCTTTGGACGAGCCCGTAGCTCTGCCGGGCCTGCTGCCCGCCGGTGACGGCACCGCTGCTGTGGACGACCTCGCCTTCCAGCGTCACCATACGGTTCCAGCCGGATGTCTTGGCGAGGCGGAGCGCGTCGTCAAGGCTCTGCACCACGACGACCCGTCCCAACATACTGTCGATCACGGGTCGGACTCGCGGCTCGCAATCCACAAGCTCGCTCGCGCGGCCGACGACGCCGCGATCCTGCAGCAGCCGGCGCAGCTCCGGATGCGGTTCGCTGGGGCGCATCAGGGGGATCGGCTGGAAGGTGGCCCTGCCCGCCCGGGCCTTCTTGAGCCACTCGATCGCCTCCTTCGCATCCCGTTGATCGTCCACGATCAGGTCGTTCGCGCTCCCGCCGAGAGCCGTCTCGACGGCGAGGGCAAGTTCCTTGGGGGCTTCCACGGCCTGGCCCACGGGAAGGTACCGCCCCTGGAGCAGGCCTTTCGCCGCCGCTTCCATGACCGAACGCGCACCTTGGGTGAGGCCTTCGTGGGCGTCGATCGTCGCCTCGATGCCTCTTCGTCGGCCTTCGAGGGAAGCCTTCTCGGCGAGCGATCGTCGCACCGTTTGGGCGTCCAGATCCTCCTCCTTGAGAAGCCGAGCCCTTCCAGCCTCCTGTTCGAGGACCGCCTGCTTCCACGATTCGAGCTTGGCCTGCTCCTCGTCCCGAGACTGTTGGGCGGCGGCGATCGCTTCCTCGAGTTCGGGGAGAGCCGATTCGATTCCTTGGATCTCCCGCTCGATCAGCAGTCGGCGCTCCCGGGCGTGATTCTTCTCGGCCTCGGCCTTCAGCCGGCGCGCGTTGGTCTCCCGAGCACGGGCGAGCTCCTTCTCGACCTCTCGAAGCTCCCGGTTCAGGGCGGTCGCGGCTTCGCCGACGCCGGCGAACGTCCTGCTCAGCTCTTCGAGAGACGACTGCTCGGACCGGTGTTCGTCCAGGAGGCGGTCCAGCTCGGACGTCGAGTCGGTGATCCGGCTTCGGACGGTGTCTTCGTCCTCCTGGAGCGAGCGCTCGGTTTCGGCGAGGCTGCTCAGGCGCTGTTCGCAAAGCCTCAGCTCGGCTTCCGCCCTTTCCTTTTCGGTGAGGCCTCCTTGCTGGATCATCCGCACCGCATCCATATCGGATTCGAGGTCGGAGATGGCGGTGCCCAGTTCACGCACGCGATCTTCCAACTCGTCGGCGCGTTCGAGCTCCGCGTTCGAAAGCTTTTGCGACTCGGCGATCCGGGCCTCCAGCGCGTTCGTCTCGCGCACGGCGGCGGCCACCTCGTTCACCAGAAGGCCGAGCTCCACCTCCCTCAGCGACCCTACGAGGCTGCGATAGCGGGCTGCGGCTTCCGCCTCCTCCTTCAAAGGGTCGCGCTGCGAGGTCAGCTCATGGAGGATGTCGTCGACGCGGGACAGATGGTCGCGAGCGCTGTCGAGACGCTTGAGGCTCTCGATCTTGCGCGCCCGATAGCGCTGGACTCCGGCGGCTTCGTCGACCCAGGCGCGCCGATCTTCGGCCGACGCAGAAAGGGCGGCGTCGATCTCCTTCTGCCCGACGATGGAGTAGCCGGAACGGCCGAGGCCGGAGTCGGCGAGAAGCTCGTAGACGTCGCGCAGCCGGCAGTGGCGCTTGTTGATTCGATACTCGCTCTCGCCGCTGCGGGTGAGCCTCCGCGAGACCGAGACCTCCGGCGTCGTTAGCGGGAGCGAACCGTCCTCGTTGTCGAAGAGGAGCTGGACCTCCGAGTAGCCCACGGGCTTGCGCTTCGGGCTG
>DASWVS010000462.1:0-3624 GCA_036401135.1 Fimbriimonas sp. | reverse complement strand
AAGATCCGCTTGTCCTTCACCAGCGCATGCTCCAGCGCCCGCGTGGACGACGGGCGCCCGATGACGAACGGCATCATCATGTGCGGAAAGACGACGACGTCGCGGAGAGGAACGATCGGAAGCGTTTCGTAGAGTTCCATGTAGTAGGTGAGGGAATCAAGCTGCCAGCCTTCCGCTGCCAGCTTCCGGCGTTGCCTGTTTCGTCTCTCGGGGGCCGGCCGGACGCCGGCCCCGCGCCGGCCGATAGCAGGACGCGGGGAGCGGCAGGCCGTCAACCGGCTTTTTCGATCAGCGTGATCGGCTTTTCCTTGCTCTGCACCACTTCACGCGTGATCACGCACTCGCGGATCTTCTTCTGGCCCGGCAGCGAGTACATCAGGTCGAGCATGAGGTCCTCGATGATCATCCGGAGGCCGCGCGCCCCGATCTTGCGCTGGAGCGCCAGCTCGGAGATCGCCTCGAGCGAATCGTCCGTGAAGCGGAGCTTGACGTTCTCGTACTCGAACAGCTTCTGGTACTGACGCGTGATCGCGTTCCGGGGTTGCGTGAGGATCTGGACGAGCGCCGCCTTGTCGAGCTCGTGGAGCGTCCCGACGACGGGCAGCCGGCCGACGAATTCCGGGATCAACCCGTACTTGATCAGATCCTCCGGCTCGAGCTTCTCGAGCGTCGTCCCGACGTCCCGGCTGGCGACCGACTGGACGTCCGCCTTGAAGCCGAGGGTCTTCTTCCCGATACGCCGGTCGATCTGCTTGTCGAGCCCCACGAAGGCCCCGCCGCAGATGAACAGGATGTTCGTCGTGTCGACCTGGAAGAACTCCTGGTGCGGATGCTTCCGGCCGCCTTGCGGCGGGACGTTGGCGACCGTGCCTTCCAGGATCTTCAGCAGCGCCTGCTGGACGCCCTCGCCGGAGACGTCCCGCGTGATCGACGGGTTCTCGTCCTTGCGGCAGATCTTATCGACCTCGTCGATGTAGATGATCCCCTGCTGGCACTTCTCGATGTCGCCGCCGGCCGCCTGGAGCAGCTTGAGGATGATGTTCTCGACATCCTCCCCAACGTAGCCCGCCTCGGTCAGCGTCGTGGCGTCGACGATCGTGAAGGGGACCGACAGCAGCTTCGCGAGCGTCTGCGCGAGCAGGGTCTTGCCCGTGCCCGTCGGGCCGATCAGCAGGATGTTCGACTTGGTGAGCTCGATCTCGTTCCGGCTGCGGGCCTGCTTCTGGATCTCGATCCGCTTGTAGTGGTTGTAGACCGCGACCGCCAGCTTCTTCTTCGTCTGCTCCTGGCCGATGACGTACTCGTCGAGGAACTTCTTGATTTCCTGCGGCACGGGGAGCGACGAGCGCGCGCCGCCGCGGGCCTCGAACCGGTTGTCGTCGGCGATGATGTCGTTGCAGACCTCGACACACTCGTCGCAGATGAAGACCGTCGGCCCGGCAATCAGCTTGCGGACGTCATTCTGGTCCTTGTTGCAGAAGGAGCAGCGCAGGATCTCGCCGTCGCCGGTTTTCTTGACCATGGGGGTGAACCTTGAAGCGTCCGAGCTACCGGTCTCCGGCTCTCAGCGGAAGCCAGCGGGAGGCCGGCGGCTGGAAGCGGGCAGCCTCACGCGCGCTTTCGGATGACATCATCAATAATACCGTATTCCTTGCCCTGGTCGGGGCCCATGATGTAATCCCGCTCCGTGTCCTCCTGGATCCGCTTGAGCGACTGCCCGGTGTGCTGCGCGAGGATCTGGTTCAGCCGCTCCCGCGTCCGGAGCAGTTCCCGGGCATGGATGTCGATATCGGTCGTTTGCCCTCCCAGGCCCTGGACCCAGGGCTGGTGGATCAGGATCCTGGAGTTCGGGAGGGAAAACCGCTTGCCCTTCGCCCCGGCCGCCAGCAGCACCGCCGCGACCGACGCCGCCTGGCCGATGCAGTAGGTCTGCACGTCCGGCTTGATGAACTGCATCGTGTCGTAGATCGCCATCCCCGCCGTGACCACGCCCCCCGGGCTGTTGATATAGAGGAGGATGTCCCGATCCGGGTCCTCCGCCTCGAGGAAGAGCATCTGGGCGATGACAAGATTGGCGACGTTGTCGTCAATCGGGGTCCCGACGAAGATGATGCTGTCCTTGAGCAGCCGCGAGAAGATGTCGTAGGCGCGTTCGCCTCGGTTGGTCTGCTCGACCACCATCGGGATGAGCTGCATGCGTTCGGCCATAGCTGATGTCGATTCGGCGTTCAGAACGTGAGGGTTGAGGGAGGAGTCCCGGACGCCTCCCAGTATATCGGCCCGTCGGGGGCAAGCGTTAAGCTATCCCTCCTGGACGACCGTGGCCTTCCCCAGGAGGAATTCGACGGTCTTCTCGCGGCGCAGCCCCGACCCCAGCCGGGCGACGCCCCCTTCCTTTTCGAGCCGCGCGCGGAGGGCCGCCGGCGTCCGCCCCGTCCGCTCCGCATACCGGGCCACCTCGGCCTCGATTTCCTCATCGGTGGCCTGCAGGCGCTCGCGGCGCGCGACCTCGTCCAGCGCCAGCGCTCCCTTCACCGCCTCGATCGCGGGCTCGCGCTGCCGCTGCCGGAATTCCTCCCAGTTGATGTTCGTCTTCATCGGGTCGATCTGCTGTTCGATGAGCCGGCGCACGAACTCCTCGACCCGGCGATCGATCTCGCGATCGAGGAGCGACTCCGGGACGTCGAACGGCACGCGCGAGGCCAGCTGCCGCAGCAGCTCGGCCCGCGTGTCGCGCTCGACATCGTGGCGCATCTCGTGCTCGAGATCCTCGCGGATGCGCGCCCGCAGCGCGTCCAGCGAGGCGAACTCTCCCATGTCCTTGGCGAACTCGTCGTCCAGATCGGGGACGACGCGCGTCCTGATCGCCTTGACCTCGACATCGTAGGTCACGGTCGTTCCTGCCAGCTCCGCGATGTTGTAGTCGGCCGGATAGTTGATGTCGAACACCTTCGTCTCGCCCACCCGCATCCCGGCCAGGGCATCATCGAAGCCCGGAGGGTTCGCCGGGCCGCCAATGTCGACCGTGACGTCGGTGTGCCTGTCCGTGCTCGGTTCGGCAGGCTTGTCGTCCCCCTCCGCCGCCGGAGCGTGAGCGGTGCGAGTCATGTCGAGCAGCACCGAGTCGCCGCTTTCGACCCCGCGTCCTTCCTCGATCGGCTCGTAGCGGGCCGATCGATCCCGAAGGCTCTGGAGCGCCTGTTCCACCGCCGAGTCCTCGACGGTCACGGCTTTCCGCCTGATCGTCAGCGTGGCGTAATCGCCGGGGTCGAGCGGGGGCACCGTCTCGAAGGCGGCGGTGAACTTGAGCGGCTGTCCTTCCTCGACGACCACATCCTTGATGTCGGGCGTATCGACCGGCTCCACCGCCAGTTCCCTGAGCGCATCGTCCACGGCCCGGGGAATGAGGCCGTGCGCCACGTCGTGCAGGATCTGGTCGCGGAAGCGCTGCCTCACGACCTTGGCGGGCACCTTGCCGGGCCTGAATCCCGGGATGCGCGCGGCGCGGCTGTAATCGCGCGAGACCTTGTCGATCTCGGCGTCCACCACGGTGCTGGGAATTTCGACGACCAGGTTCTTCCTGGTCTCGCTGACGTCGATGAGCTCGGTTTTCATGGAAGAAAT
>DASWVS010000461.1:0-11305 GCA_036401135.1 Fimbriimonas sp. | reverse complement strand
GCGGCTTCGACTCGACGCACACCCACTCCGGAAGGAGGCGCTTCAACAGGAGCGCCAGCGCCTCGTCCGGGGTCATCCTCCTCGCCGCCGCCGACGCTTCCGGGTAGTGGAGGTCGTTCAGGACTTCGGTGTTCTCGGCCGTGGGAAGGAAGTGCTTCCCGGTGATCATGCGGGCACCCAGCTCTTCCAGCCCTTTCAGGTACGCGCTCCGGTTCTCCTTGCCGGTGGGGAAACCGGCAGCCTTGCGAAGCTCGTCGGTCTGCATCGGGCGCCTCGCCTCTTCGAGGGCGCTCGCGATGCGGAGGGCGTTGCCCGAGATCAAGCCCAACTCATGGAGCTCTTCCGGGTGGCGGCGCTCCATAAACGCCCCGAAGACGAGCGGCAGCGTTTCCCAGGCCACCCACGTCGGCCGCTTCGCCACGAGCTGTCCGTAGTACGCGGCCTGCACCTTCCCCAACTCCCATCGCCACGAGTACACGTATCCCGACGGGCTGTCGTGCTTGCTGTCCATGGGAGAATCCAACCTCCCCATGTGCGCGTCGTAGAGGTTCGGCACCTCCGGCGAAGCATTGAAGAGGGTGACCACTCCCAAGCGGTCGATGTAGGTCTTTGCCGCCTCCGGGTTCGGTACCTGGCGCGTCCCGTCGACGCACCAGCTTCGAAGCCGCATCTCCTTGAGCGCATCCCGCGTCATAGTAGCGATCAGTCTACTATATTGCGCGTCATCCGCTCGGCACACTTATTGAAGAACAGACCATGAATGAAACAGAGCCTGAGACCTTCCAGGTGCGGCTGGTGGAGAAGCCGGCGCGGAGGCTGATCCTGCGGCGCGGCCATGAGGCGACCGACTATTGGGGCTACTGCGAGGAGTGCGGGTGCGACGTGTGGGGCGAGCTTCAGAGCCTCAGGGGCGCGCTCGACGAGCCGATGGGCATGTGGCTTCCCGAGAGGTTCCGCAAGCCTGAAACTTCCGAGTACGTGATGGCCGTCGAGATGCCGGCGGACTACCAGGGAACCGTGCCCGACGGAATGGAAATCCTCGACCTCCCACCCTGCCACTATCTGTTGTTCCAGGGGCCGCCCTACTCCGACGAGGGGATGGGCGAGGCGATCGGCAAGGTTTGGAAGGCGATCGAGTCGTACCAACCGGAACCGGCGGGGTGGCAGTGGGCAGACGAGTCGGCGCCGCGTTTCCAGTACGCGCCGATGCCGGAGCGCGGCTACATCGAGGGCCGCCCGGTCAAGCCGGTGGGATGAAGCGCGGCTAGAACGACGAGCGGTCCACGAGCCGCTTGACCTCTTCCCAAACCGACTGAAGGTCGGCGATGAGGGGAGATTGGGCGCGCGCGTAGCCGACGAGGTCGGTATCGATGTCGGCGATCAGGAGATGCTCCTCGGCGAGCGGGGCCTGTACGACGAAATCGCCGAAGGGATCGATGACCATCGATCCTCCGATGAAGCCTTTCCCGCCTTCGAACCCGCAGAGCTGGGCATTGACGCAGTAGACGCCGTGCTCCTCGCAGATCGCGCGGAAAAGGCGTCGGTAGCGGTCGTGGTTATCGATATCCTTTCCGGCGAAGTCGCGGGCGGGCGAGGCGGCGGGAACGATCATGACCTCGGCGCCGTTCACGGCACAGAGGGTGGGCATGATGCCGTGCCAGGCGTCTTCGCAGACCATCAACCCCACTCTGCCGAATCTTGTGTCGAGGACGCCGAGGTTCCGGCCGCGAGAGACGAACCGCTCCTCGTCGAACACCCCGTACGTGGGCAGGAAGAACTTCTGGTAGACGTGCTTCAGCTTGGCTTCTGCCGGTCCGAGCTCGAGGTAGGCGGCGGCGTTGTAGAGGTTGCCACGGTCGTTCTGATAGAAGCCGAGGACGAGGTCGGTCGGGCGCAGCACCTGCTTCCCGAGGCGGTGCTGCAGCTCCGAGACGAGCTCGGGAGCCGAAAGGGAGGCCTCGAGGACGCCTCCTTCGAGGAAATAGCCGCTGGTCGCGGCCTCCGGCAGGACCACGAGATCGGCTTGCTCCTCCTGGGCCTGCAGGACGATTTCGACGATGGTATCGAGGTTTTTTGCGACCTCGGCCTTGAGCGGAGCGAACTGGGCGACGGCGACCTTGAAGGTCATGCCGGCAGTTTACATGGTGCGTTCCTCCCCTCGTCCCGGCGAAGCCGGGATGGGGGGAGGGCAGGGTGGGGGGAAAGCAGCACATGGTCTTGGGGAGATGCACGCGGTCGCATGGTCAGCGACTTACCTCCACCCCCGACCCCTCCTCCTCCGACTCGCGCAAGAGGAGGGGAAGCTATACTCCTCCATGTCTCGTCGCGTCCTTCGGCGGATCGGATACTTCGCTTTGGGCGTCGCCGGCGCGGTTTCGCTTTTTTGGTGGTGGCAGCCGTGGGACTACGATCTGGTGCCTCGGGTGCCGAAAGAGCCTCTTGCTCCCGTCGATCCGGATTCGGACCGTCTGTTCGCCAAGGGGACCAAGGTGATGGTGATCACCGCCCACCCGGACGACGAGGCGTTCTATAACGGCGGAACGCTGGCAAAGCTGAGGGAGTCGGGCGTGCGGCTCGCCTTCGTCCTGATCACGGACGGCGACAAAGCCTACTACGGGCCGTTCACCGACCAAGCCGAGAACCGGCGCGTCCGCCGCGCGGAGGTTCGAGAATTGGGCGAGGCGTTGAGCACCGACGACATCGTCTTCCTCGGCTACCCGGACGGCCGGCTGCGAGACACCGAGGAGGTCCGGCAGAAGGTCGCGCGGGAGATCGAGCGGTTTCAGCCCGATTACATCATGGCGTTCGAGGACCAATACCCGTGGCGCTTCAGCCATTCCGACCACCGCCGGGCGGGAGAGTCGGCGGTGGCGGCGGCGAAGATGGCAGGATTCGGCGGTTGGCTCCTGCTCTTCCAGACGAACGCGCCGAACTTTCGAGTCGACGTCACCCCGTACTGGGACGAGAAGCGCGAATTCCTGGCGATCCACCGGAGCCAGTTCAACGGCGACAAGTACGAGCGGATCGAGGGGATGGTGCGCGGACGCGCGGTTCGGGAAGGCTCTGCGATGGGGGTGGAGCTGGCAGAAGGCTTTCGGGCGGTCCGGCTCTCGAGGTAGAACGTCCGCTCTTTGCGCGTTCCTAGGTCTTTTTTTTGAACACCAAGGACACGAAGGGCACAAAGGCACGGCCTTCGATCTTCGCGGACGGGGAGTACGAGTCGGACGCAGTAAGCCCGCTCGTTGACGAGCCCTCTTTCATTCGATGGGCGCCAACCAAAGCGGAGCGCGACGGTGGGCCCGACAGCCGTCGTTGCCTCGGCAGCCTCGCCCCCACCAGCGGCATGGGCGAGTCCTACGCGAAGCACGTGAAGACGCAGGCACGATCGATTCTGCGCCTAGGGGACGGGGGTGGCTTGAAGTGCGCCGGGACGAGGGGAGGAGTGGTAGAGTTGCGGAATGGTTACCGACCGACTGAAGGATATGCTCATTCGGCAGATCGGCAGCGAGCTGTCTGCCCATTCCTCCTACATGGGGATCTCGATCTACTTCCGGCAGCGCAGCCTCGACCGGTGGGCGGAGCTGTTCAACAAGCAGTCGATCGAAGAGGCCGGGCACGCGATGAAGATCATGGATTTCCTGATCGACAACAACATCGAGTTCGACCTCCCCGGCATTCCCGGTTCGACGACGCAGTTCGCAGCTCCGGTCGATGCCTGCAAGGCCGCGCTCCAAAGCGAAATCAGGGTGAGCCGGCAGTTCCAGGACATGGCGGTCGCCGCCACCGAGGAGAAAGATTTCCGGGTCTTCGAGTTCCTGCAGTGGTTTATCAAGGAGCAGGTCGAAGAGGAGAGCAAGATGCAGAAGCTGATCGACCTCCTCGAAAGCGGGATCAACCCGTTTCAGGCTCAGAACGATCTGGACTCATACGACACGGAGTAGTGCCGGTCCGGCGCAGGTTTCGGGCACAATAGCCCATGCCCTCCGCCTTCCGTTTGGCCGGCTTGGCCATACTTTGTTCGACGGCCGCCCTCGCGGCGGCCCAGGACCGCCTGCCCACCATGCCGCGCTACGACCGTTACGAAAGGCTCCGCCGGGACATCACGAACAGCGTCAAGAGAGGCGCGCTCACCGTCAAATGGGCGGACGACTCCAAGAGCTTCACCTACGCCAAAGAAGGCAAGACCTATCGCTACGACCTCGCGTCCGGGAAGTCGGCCGAGATCGAAGCCCCCAAGGAGTCGGCCGAACGGCGGCGTTCCCGACGGAACCCGGAACGGGGGAGGCAGTTCGACACGGTCCTGACCGAGGATGGAAAGCTGAAGGCGGTCTGCCGGGACCGCAACGTGTACCTCAGCAAGGCGGACGGCAAAGACGAGGTTGCGGTCACGACCGACGGGAGCGTCGAGAAGCGGATCAAGAACGGCGTCGCGAGCTGGGTCTACGGCGAGGAGCTCGGCGTGCGCGAGTCGATGTGGTTCTGTCCGGACGGCAAGAGGCTGGCGTACTACCGGTTCGACGAGGGCCCGGTCAAGGACTTCTACCTGACCTACGATCTCACGAAGTTTCAGAACACCTTGGACGTCGAGGCGTATCCGAAGGCGGGCACGGAGAATCCGAGGGTCCAGCTTCGCGTCTACGACATCGCTTCGAAGAAGACGCTCACCATCGACCCAACCTTCGGCGACCCGGACATGGCCGAGTACGTGTACCAGGTGCGGTGGTCGCCGGACGGCAAGGAGCTGTTCTACCACCGGACGAACCGAAAGCAGAACGTCATGGAGTGGTGCGCCGCCGACCCCGAGACGGGACGCTCGAGGGTCGTCCTGCGCGAGAGCCGGCCTCAGTCTTGGACCGACAACGCGCCCGCCCTTCGTTTTCTGAAGGGCGAGGATCGCTTCGTCTGGCGCAGCGACCGGGACGGGTTCTACAACCTCTACCTGTACGACCTCGCCGGAAAGCTCCTGAAGACGCTGACGAGCCACCGCTTCGACGTCGACGGCGTGAGCCTGATCGATGAGGATCAGGGCGTGTTGTTCTACACTGCGCGCAGCGCTGAGAACCCTTACCTGGTGCAGCTTCACCGGGTGAACCTGGACGGCACCGGCGACGTCCGCCTGACCGACCCGAAGCGCAGTCATACGGTCGCGATCGCCCCGGACGGGAAGCACGTCGTGGACGTGGCGGAAACGCTGGACGTGCCGGCGGAGACCCGGCTGCTGGATAGGTCGGGGAAGGTCGTTGCCACGCTCGAGACGAGCGACCTGACCAAGTTCGAGGAGTTGAGGCTCCGGAAGATCCAGCGGATCACCTTCCCCGCCGCCGACGGGTCCACGACCCTTTACGGAACCCTCGAGCTTCCCAGCGACTTCGATCCGAAGCGCCGATACCCGGTGGTGGTGGGCACCTACGCCGGTCCCGAATCCGGCGGCGGCCAAGAGCGCTTCCGGCCGCCCAGCCCGCTGACGGAGCTCGGTTTCATCATCGCCGACTTCGACGGCCGAGGCACGAGCGGCCGCGGGAAGGCGTTCAAGGAGGCGGTGTACGGCAAGCTGGGGATCGTGGAGATCGACGACCAGGCGGCGGGAGCCCGGTACCTCGCCTCCCTCCCGTACGTCGACGGCAAGCGGATCGGCATCCACGGCACGTCGTATGGAGGATACGCTTCGGCGATGGCGATCCTGCGCCATCCGGACGTCTTCGCGGCCGCCTGCGCCAGCAGCAGCGTCACCGACTGGCGGCATTACGACACGATCTACACCGAGCGGTACATGGGGCTGCCCTCGCCCGAGGACAACCTGGCCGGGTACGACGCGGGTTCGTCGATGAAGTACGCCAAGAACCTGAAAGGGCGGCTGATGCTGTTCTACGGCTCCCTGGACAACAACGTCCACCCGAGCAATACCCTTATGCTGGCGAAGTCGCTGAACGAGGCCGGCAAGAGCTATGAGATGATGGTCGGCCCCGATCAAGGGCACACCGGGATCAACTACTGGCGCATGTGGGAGTTCTTCATGGACAACCTCGTGCTGCGGCAGGCGAGCAGCGAGCCGCTGAAGAAGATCGTCTCCCGGCGAAAGGGTTCGTAGCCAAAGCTACGGACCCCTCAGCCGTTGAGAAGCTGTCGAAGCACGTAGCGCAGGATCCCGCCGTGCAGGTAGTACAGGACCTCCTGCGGCGTATCGATCCTCACGCGCGCGACCAGTTCCTTCGTCTTCCCCGCTTCGTCGGTGGCACGCACCGTCAGTTCCTTCCCGTTCGCGAACCCCGACGCCACCGCTTCCGGCAGTCCCGGCACGTCGAAGGTCTCGCGTCCGGTCAGCCCGATCGACTCGGCGCTCTGCCCGTGGGTGAACTCGAGCGGCAGGATGCCCATGCCGACGAGGTTCGACCGGTGGATCCGCTCGAAGCTCTGCGCGAGCACGACCTTGACCCCCTGGAGCGCCGGGCCTTTGGCGGCCCAGTCGCGGCTGGAGCCGGAACCGTACTCCTTGCCGGCGATGATCATCAGCGGGGTTCCCGCCGCCTGATACTGCATCGCCGCGTCGTAGACCGTGGTGACCTCGTTCGTCGGGAAGTAGGTGGTGAAGCCGCCTTCCGTCCCGGGCGCGAGCTGGTTGCGGAGCCGGACGTTCGCGAACGTTCCGCGCACCATCGCCTCGTGGTTTCCACGGCGGGAGCCGTAGGAGTTGAACATGGCAGGGCTGACGCCGTTCGAGGTGAGATAGCTGCCGGCGGGTGAGTTCAGTTTGATGGAGCCGGCGGGGGAGATGTGGTCGGTGGTGATGCTGTCGCCGAGTTTGAGCAGACACCTCAGCCCGGTCAGTGCCGGCACCGAGGTCGGCGCTTCGGCCGACATTCCTTCAAAGTACGGCGGGTTTTTGATGTACGTCGACTCGGGATCCCAGCCGAAGAGGTCCGAGCCTTCGACCTGGAGGGCGTTCCAGGCATCGTCGCCTTTGAAGGCGTCCTGGTAACGGGTGCTGTACATCTCGGTCTGGATCGCCGACATGTTCGTCGAGGCGATCTCCTGCTGGCTCGGCCAGATGTCCTTCAGGTAGACGGGCTTGCCGTCCTTACCCGTGCCGAGAGGGTCTTTGGCGAGGTCGATATCGATGGTCCCGGCGATCGCGTAGGCGACCACGAGAGGCGGCGACATGAGGTAGTTCGCCTTGACGTCCTGGTTAATCCGACCCTCGAAGTTCCGGTTCCCGCTGAGGACGCTGACGCTCACGAGGTTGCGCTCGTTGATCTGGCGGCTGATCTCCTCGGGCAGCGGGCCGGAGTTTCCGATGCACGTCAGGCATCCGTAGCCGACGACGTTGAACCCGAGTTGGTTGAGGTAGGGCGTGAGCCCGGCCTTGTCGAGGATGTCGCTCGCGACGCGGGACCCCGGGCCGAGGGAGGTCTTGACCCACGGCTTCTGGGAGAGGCCGTGCTCCACCGCCTTCTTGGCGAGCAGGCCGGCGGCGGTCATCACCGAGGGGTTCGAGGTGTTGGTGCAGCTGGTGATAGACGCAATGACGACTGCCCCGTGGTCGATCTCCGTGGCCGCACCCTCGAGCACCTGGGTGCTCCCCTTGGCGTGGTGCTTGTGGGGAAGCACGGACTCGAACGCCTTCCGGAACGAGTGGCCCGCCTCGCTGAGCTTCGACCGGTCCTGGGGGCGCTTGGGCCCGGCGACGCTGGGCTCGACGGTGGAAAGGTCGAGCTCCACCGTGTCGCTAAATACCGGGTCCGGCTGGCCGGGAGGGTAGTACAGCCCCTGCTCCTTGTAGTAAGCCTCGACGAGATCGATCTGCTCCTGGGGGCGGCCGGTGAGGCATAGGTAGCGGAGCGCCTCGTCGTCCACGGGGAAGATCGCGCAGGTGGCGCCGAACTCGGGCGACATGTTGGCGATCGTGGCGCGGTCGGTCAGGGGAAGGTTCTGCAGCCCGGGGCCGTAGAACTCGACGAACTTGCCGACGACCCCCTTTTTGCGAAGGATCTCGGTGACGGTCAGGACGAGGTCGGTGGCGGTCGCGCCTTCGCTGAGGGCGCCCGTAAGCTTGAACCCGATCACCTGCGGGATCAGCATCGAGACCGGCTGGCCCAGCATCGCCGCCTCGGCTTCGATCCCGCCGACGCCCCAGCCGAGGACGCCGAGGCCGTTGATCATCGTCGTGTGCGAGTCGGTTCCGACCAGGGTGTCCGGGTAGAGCTGGCCGCCCGGGTTCACGAAGGCGACGCGCGCGAGGTACTCGAGGTTCACCTGGTGCACGATGCCGGTGTTGGGCGGGACCACCTTGAAGTTGTCGAGCGCGAGCTGCCCCCACTTGAGGAACTCGTAGCGCTCCCGGTTGCGCTGGTACTCGAGGTCGCGGTTGATCTGGAGGGCCTGATCGGAGCCGTAGGCGTCCGCCTGCACCGAATGGTCGATGACGAGCTCGACGGGCTGGAGGGGGTTGATGCGCTTCGGGTCGCCACCCAGCCTCGCCATCGCGTCCCGCATGGCGGCGAGGTCGACGACGCAGGGGACGCCGGTGAAGTCCTGGAGGATGACCCTCGCCGGGGTGAACGAGATCTCCTTGGAAGGCTCGGCTTTCGGGTCCCAGTTCGCGAGGGCGAGCACGTCGTCCCGACACACGCTCCGGTCGTCCTCCGTGCGCAGGAGGTTTTCGAGGAGGATACGGAGCGAATACGGCAGGCGATCGACGGGGGCGCCCTGCTCCTTCAACGCCGCAAGGCAGTAGATCTCGTACTCTTTTCCGCCGTGATGGAATGTGGTTCGCGCGTTAAAGCTGTTCATCGTCTCGCCTCTGGATGGTTCCCGCGCCCCTTGCGCAGAGATGGGTGGGACCAAGACGGCAAGGGGCTTAAGGCTTTATACCTTTCTCCCGCGCCTGTCGCCGGAGAACCGGGAAAGACGAGGAGGAGAGGATCACCCGGATGGGCGATTGAACGCTTAAGTTAAATGGGCTAACTTATGGATGGGTTAGCCGTCTGGCTGAAATCGGGCGGGACCGACCCGTCCAAATGCTCGCAAGGCAAACCGGCTTTTACGGCCGGCGAGAGAGGGCCGCTCGAACATCGAGCGGCCTTTTCTCATAGGCCGGCGGCTTGTGCTAAATATTGCAGGTCTTCTAGAGCTTACACGTGTAATACCACCCGACCGGGTGATTAACATCGTTGTAGTTTACACGCTTTAATCTTCGCAGGGAGCGCATCGACGGTGATAGCGCCCTCAAAGGATCCTTATATGAAATTGCGAAGACTGAACGCTTTTGTAGCGTGTTTTGGTGTTGCTTCTCTCGCGGCCCTCGCTTTGGCCGCCGTCGAATTCGATCCCGAGACCGGCCAGGGATTCGTGGGCAAGGGCGACGTTCAACTCGCTTTCGGTTGGAACAACGCCGATTTCCAGAGGAACGTGGGATCGGTCGTGTTCACGTACGAGTCGTCGAGCCTGGTTACCGGCGTGTGCGAATGGACGACGGAAGGAAACGGCAAGGAGTCGAAGACCCACCAGAAGAAGATCACTTCCGGAAGCGCCATCTATGGCACGTTGAAGGCGGACCAGCGCGTTCGCAACCAGGTCACGGGGATCGAACTGACCGGTTACGCTGCAAATCCCATCGTCACCGAGGGCAGCGATACTTACGACAACAAGAACTACCCGATGGTTGTGGGCGGCCCCTGCCCGGGCAATCCCGGCAACGGCAGCGTCTGGGTCAGCGTGACCGAAGGCGGATCGGCCGAGTCGGGGCTGTATGCAGCGTTCGGCGCCGAGAAGAAGCTCGTCTGGCCGCCGGCGCCGGCCACGCCCTAGCCGATCGATCCATGAGAACGGGCCAGCCGCCCGTTCTCTTCAGACCTCGCGCATGACGGTGGCGAGCTCGGTCCGGTTTCTCGCGCCGAGCTTGTACAGGACGCTCGCGAGGTGCGTCTTCACCGTGTTGATGCTGATCATGAGTTCGCGCGCGATCTCGGGGTTGCTCATCCCGGTGATGGCCAGCCGGGCGACTTCCTTCTCCCGGTCGCTGAGCTCGTCCCAGCCAGTCGATACCGAGGTCCGAACGGCAGGGCCGAGCACAGCCCGAACGACCTCGTCCGACGCCAGTTCCTTGGTGAGGAATACGTTGGCTCCCGCTTCGAGCGCCTCTTTCTGGACCATCCCTCCGTAGCCGGTCAGGGCGACGATCCTCATGCCGGGATACCGTTCCCGGAAGCGGCTGATGACCTGGGTACCTCGACCGTCGGGGAGCCGCATGTCGAGGATCAGGACGTCGGGCCGGGTCTCGTCGCAGAGCTCGATGCCGGACATCGCGCTGACGGCGGTGCCCACCACCTGGATCCCCGGCTCCATGTCGAGCAGTCGCCGGAGCCCGGCGATGACGATCCGGTGGTCGTCGACGATCGCTACACGAACCATCAGAATTCCTCCTTGGGAAATCGGGCGGTGAGCACCGACCCGCCCTCCGGGCGCCGGCCCAGGGAGAGCTTTCCCTTGAGGCCTTGGACCACGGACTCGAGCCGGCCCAGCCCGTATCCGTACTGGACGGGCAGCCGGGGCGTTTTACCGTTCGACTGAAGCGTCACGACGACCTCGTTTCCATGTTCCCTCGCATCGAGCCAGACTTCCGTGGCGTACCCGTGGCGGATCGCGTTGTTCGAGCCTTCTCTCGCCAGCATCTCGACCGCCTGCCATTGATCGTCCGACAACCTCAGCCTTTCGTCGATGCAGACCTCGCACGCGCCCGCCCAGCGCCGTTCGAGCAAGGCCCGGATGGTCTGTCGATTGATCGTGGACGCGGGTTCCGGGGGAAGCAGGAACGTCCTCGCTTCGGCGGCGGCGTCGCGCGCCAGGTGTTTGATCGTGTCGAGCTCGTCGGCGGCCTGGGTGGGGGTCAGGCGGATGAGGCCCTTCGCCGCCTCGGCCCGCATATCGACGGCGGCAAGGGTTTGGATGAAGCCGTCGTGGAGGCGATCCGCCAGCCGGAGCCTCTCCTCGGCTTCGGCGGCCTCCACCAACTGGGATGTCAGCTGCATCCGTCGCAGGGTGGTGCCGAATCGCTCGACGAGAATCTCCACGGTCCGCTCCTCTTCCCGCAAGAGCGGCTGGTCGCGCAGGACCTCGACGTGCCCCAGGCTCTGCCGGTCGTTCCGGATCGGGAAGGCGCCCACCTTTCGCGCGTCGTTTTTCCCGGCGACGAAGAGTCGATCCTCGTGGTCGATCAACCGGACGCCCCGGCACCGGATCGCTCCGCTCAGCGACTCGAAGAGGGCGTTCAGCGCCGCCTCGACGTTCCGGGTCTCTGCCAACGCCCTTC
>DASWVS010000460.1:0-2907 GCA_036401135.1 Fimbriimonas sp. | reverse complement strand
TTCGCGGTGATGTTCCTCGTAAGCTTCGTCCTCGCCAGGAAGGCAGGCGCGGACTACCCGAGGACGGCCACGCTGGCGTTCACCGCCAGCGGCAACAACTTCGAGCTGGCGATCGCGGTGGCCGTCTCCGTGTTCGGCATCCAATCGGGGCAAGCCCTTGCAGCGGTAGTCGGTCCCTTGGTGGAAGTGCCGGCCCTCATCTCTCTCGTGGGCGTGTCGTTCTGGCTGGGAAGGCGCTGGTTTCCCCGCACGTTTGCGGAAAACGAGCCTGATCTCGAAGTCGAGAAAGAGCCCTCGGCGGTTGGGGCGGGCGCGTGAGGATCCTCTTCGTCTGCGTGCACAACGCGGGGCGGTCCCAGATGGCGGAGGCGTTCCTTCGCAAACTCGCGTCCGAGCGGAATCTGGATGTCGAGTCCGCCTCGGCAGGAACCCTCGGGGGCGGATCGATCCATCCGGCGGTGGCCGACGCCATGCGCGAGGCAGGGGTCCCGCTGGACGGCCAACGTCCCAAGGCTCTCACGCAGCAGATGGTTGATCGGTCCGACCTCGTCGTTTCGATGGGTTGCGGGGTGGATTCCAAAGCCTGCCCGGCGAACTTCATTGTCGCCGAAGACTGGGGAATCGACGACCCGGCGGGGCAACCGATCGAGAGGGTCCGCCAGATCCGCGACCGGATTCGAGCCAAGGTGGAGGCCATGCTGGACCTACTGGGCTCTCGTGATGCCGGGGCGGCGGGCAACGAGCAGGGCGATCGCGAAGGCTGAAACCGCGCCGGCGAGGAGATAGGGGGCGGCCGGATTCCGATCGTACATCGCCCCGCCAAGGGTCGGGCCGACGACGAAACCGAGCGACCTCGACGACTGCAGCATCCCGAACATCGCTCCTTGCCTCCTCTCGGGCGTGACGCGGGAGCACCAACCGTTGATCGCCGGGTTCAACAGTCCGTTCCCGATCCCGAACGCCGTCGCCGCCAGGAAGATGGACGCCATGGTTGGAGCGAACGGCATGGCGGCAAGCCCCATGCCCTGGAGTGCGAAGGAGCCGATCAGCAGCCGGCGCTCTCCCCAACGGCGGGAGAGCGGCTTGGCAAGAAAGCCCTGCGCGAGAACCGAGAGGAGCGACTCATAGGCGAAGACCATTCCGAATCCGAGCGCCCCCGCGCCGAACCGGTGGTTCAAGAGCCTGCCGAACGTGCCCTCCAGGCAGGCCAGGGAGAACCAGCCGACGGTGGCGACGGCGAAGAGCGTCGGCAGCAGCGGGTGCGTTCGGAGAAGGCTGAGCGTGCCCTTCGGCTCGGGCGCCGTCGAATGAAGCGGCGCGCCCCTCGGCAGCCATGCCCAGGCGAGGGCCACACCCGATAGGGAGAGGGCTCCGGCGCCCAGGCCCACGAGAAACGCGCCGCCGGAGTCCGCGAGAACGCCCCCGATCGCGGGGCCGAGGACGAGCCCTGTGGACGCGGCGGCTCCGACATATCCCATCATCCCGGTGCGTCCGGCCGGCGGCGTTCCTTCGGCGAGCGTCGCCTGGGCGGTCGCGACGTTCGCGGCGCCGAAACCTGCGAGCACTCGGCTGGCGAGGATGATCCAGACGGCGCTGGCCTGGGAATACAGGAACATCGCGGACGCCGAGATTGCCGTGCAGGCAAGAACCACCGGCTTCCTGCCGATCCGGTCGCTGAGCGCTCCCCACCGGGGCGAGGCGATCGCCTGAAGGACGAAGGTGGAGGACAGGATGGCTCCGATCAGCCATCCCGGTGCGCCGAGCCGCTCCGCCCGAAGCTGGACGTCGGGCAGAAGCATCCCAAAGCCGGCGAGGTCGGCGAAGACGAGGTAGAGAAGCGCCGCCGTCGATCGCCGCGAAAGCCCGCCCCCTCCCGTCTCAAAGCCGGAAGCCGTCGCGTCCACACCGTATCATGGCCGCGATCAGTCCGTCTCCGGGCCGATGAGGTAAACCGCGCCGTTCGATCCGACCTCGTCGGCTCTGATCCGGGCGCGCACCCGGTAGGTCCGTCCCGAAGGGTCGTCGGACAGGACGAGCGTGTAGCCGTTCCGATCCGACCACCACCCCGTATAGCCTTCGTGCTCGTCCGTCGCAACGACCTCGCCGTCGCGCAACAGTTCGACGCGGCTCATCATGAGGCGGCTCGGGCCGTCCGTGTAGATGAAGCGCAAGATGTAGCTTCCGGGTCCTCTCAGGGCTGGCGTGACGTCCCATTCGCGGTCGAACCATTCGACGCCCGTGTCGGCCGCTTTCCATTCGCCGATCTTGGTGATCGGTGCTCCGCTCGCCCGTCGGTGGTTGACCCCCATCGCCTCGAGCCGCTTCATATCGACCGCGACGCGCGACATGAAGTCGTTGAGATCCTTCCTGCTGGACCAGCCCACTTCGCTGACGGCGGCGAGCCTCGGCCACGCCATGTACTCCAGGTGCTTGATATTGGGGATGTACTCGGTCCAGAGCTGTCCCTGGATGCCGAGGATGTGCTTCGCCTCTTCCGGACTGAGCTCTTTCGGGATCGGTTCGAAGCTGTAGACGGTTTCGATCGGAAGGTAGCCGCCGATCGAAACGGGCTCCGACGAAGGCTCCGCCTGATAGTAGTCGAGGTACAGGTGGCTCGTCGGCGTCATGATGACGTCCTGGCCCGCCCGTGCGGCGGCGATCCCGCCGTCGACGCCGCGCCAGCTCATCACCGTCGCGCCCGGCGCGAGCCCGCCCTGCAGGATCTCGTCCCAGCCGACCAGGCGCCGGCCCTTGGAGGCGAGGTAGGCGTCCATCTGCCGGATGATCCAGCTCTGAACCTCGTCCACGTTCTTGAGGCCCCGCTGCTTCATGATTTCCTGGGTTCGCGGGTCCTTCTGCCAGTGCGACTTGTCGACCTCGTCGCCCCCCACATGGATGAACTTGGAC
>DASWVS010000459.1:0-1711 GCA_036401135.1 Fimbriimonas sp. | reverse complement strand
AATCCCTCAGCTTTCTGGTGGGCCAGTGGAAGTCGGAGTTCACGCGCAAGAGCCCGGCAGGGAAGGAGGAAAAGGTGGTTTCGACCGTCCGGACCGGCTGGCGGCTGCAGGGTCAATTCCTCGAGATGGAGGAAACACAATCCGCGGACGGCAAAACGCCGACGACGACGCTGCTCCTCGTGACGTTCGACCCGGACAGGAAGGCCTACCAAGGCTACATCTTCACGAGCAGCTATCCCAACTTCCCGATGGCGGTCCTCGGCCAGGCGACGGTCGACAAGCTGGTTCTCAAGGTCGACGCGGAGACGTCGCCCGTGATGGCGACGTTCACCTACGAGAAGCTGCCTTCAGGACGCTACCGAGGCTCGAGCTCTCTCAGAGTGGGCGAGAAGGACATGACCGAAGCGGCCGAGTACGAGCCCCAGAAGAAGGAAAAATAGCCTTCAGGCAATCAACCGCTGTGAACGCAAAGGTCCGCGCGGGACCCCCTTCTACCCCCACACGCCGCTGAAGACGGTTTCGGCGGGGCCGGTCATGAAGACTCGGCCGTCCTCCTGGTACTCGATCTCGAGATCGCCTCCGGGCAAGTGGATCAGGACGTTGCGATCCGCTCGGCCGGTCTCCACGGCGGCGACCGCGCAGGCGCAGGCTCCGGTACCGCAAGCGAGGGTGATGCCGGCACCCCGCTCCCAGGTTCGCTGGATCAGCGTCTGGCGATCGACTACCTGCACGAAGTGCACGTTGGTCCGCTTCGGAAACAGCGGATGGTGCTCGAGGCGCGGGCCGACGACGTCGAGGTCGACCTTCGAAGCGTCCGCCACGAAGATCACGAGGTGGGGGTTGCCCATCGAGACAGCCGTCCCATGGAGCATCTCGTCGACCTGCGCCTCCACGAACCGCTCGTCCGCGTCGCCGGTCATGCCGATCTCGCCCCGCGTCAGCCTGGCGATTCCCATGTCGACGCGCACGCGGCCGTCCGACTGTAGCTCGACCGTGAGTGTTCCGGCGCCGGTCTCCACCGGGATGGAGTCTTCCGACGTATGCCCGTGGTCCCTCAGCAGGCGGGCGAAACATCGGATCCCGTTGCCGCACATCTCGCTTTCGCTGCCGTCTGGGTTGAACATCCGCATCCGAAACGGAGCTCGCGCGCCCTTCTCGAGGAGGATCAGCCCGTCGCCTCCGATGCCAAAGCGACGGTCGTTCATTTTCCGGGCAAGCTCGGCGAGGTCGTCGGGAAGGACCACCGTCTGGAGCGCGTCGACCATGACGAAGTCATTGCCGATCCCGTGCATCTTGGTGAAGGGGATCATCTACTCGCGATCGCTTCGGAACTCGCCCTCGACGTACTCGTTGTGCGGACGATAGGAGCCGACCGGCTTCGCCGGAACGATGCTCGCCACGGCGTGCTTGTACACAAGCTGCGTCGGCTTGCCGGGTGTATCGAGCAGGACGGTGAAAGCATCGAACCCGCGCACCTGACCCCGCAGTTGAACGCTGTTCGTGAGGTAAATCGTCACCCCAATCCCCTCTTTGCGAACCTGGTTCAGGAACATGTCCTGAAGATTTATGGCCTTGCCCATCTCATTGACTCCCTATATCAACGCATTTCGGGCCCGGTCCACCGCTTGGCGGATCGGGTCCGGATCTCCCAACGGAACGAGATTCGGCTCGGTGCGGAGCCATGTGCGCTGCCTCTTGGCATACCGCTTGG
>DASWVS010000458.1:0-8412 GCA_036401135.1 Fimbriimonas sp. | reverse complement strand
TGGGCGTGGAACAGCGACCGTCCGTGGCCGGGCGTCGAAGCGTACTACCCGGGTCACGAGACGGTCGATCTCCTCGGCGCGGACATCTACCCGCTGCCGAACCGTCCCGAGGTGTACCCACAGGAGTGGTACGACCGGGTTGAGAAGCTCGCGGAAGGGCGGCCGGTGGCGCTGTCGGAGATGTCGGTGCTTCCGACGTCTTCGCTTCTGGAGAAGCAGCCGTGGGCGTACTTCATGTCGTGGGACAACCTCGTGTTCCGGGCGAACGAAGACGATCGGATCCGGGAGGTCTTCGCGTCGGTGCGGGTCGTGTCGGATCGTGTGCCCTAGCGGGTCTTCTGCCTAGGCAGGCTGTCGTTTCTCCGTTGCCTCAGCAGCCTCGGGCGGTTGATGGCAGAGGGTGCGTCGATTCCGCTGCTGAGGCTGCTGGCGATTCGCCCGTCAAGATCCGAATCAGTCGGGGCTGCCATGCAACGATCGCTGTCGGATTCGGCTCGCCCTGGCGGCGAAAGGCGCAGTCGTGCGGCGGTCCGTTGTCGGTAATAATCGAAGCGTCTGACGATGCTGTTCAACAAAGTTTCAACGTTGGCGCAGGCGATTCCTCGGGTGCCTTCGTCGCTGGAGGGGCTTGTCCGCCTCTCGAGGAACGCGGCCTGGGCGTGGGTCCCGGGCGTCGGCGAAGTGTTCCATCGCCTCGAATACCCTTTGAAGCACGGACCGTCGGAGGTGCTTTGGACGGCGACGAACGTGGACGCCTTGGCGGACGACGAGGGCTTTTTGGCCGAGATTCGGCGCGCCGAGGCGGCCCTCGCCGAGTACTTGCGAACGAAAGGTTCCCAGTCCGGCTTCAAGGGGACGGTCGCCTACTTCTGTGCCGAGTACGGGCTGCACGAGAGCATCCCGCTCTACTCCGGGGGGCTGGGGATCCTCGCGGGCGACCACTGCAAGGAGGCTTCCGACCTGAGCCTGCCGTTCGTGGCAGTCGGCCTCTTCTATCGGCGGGGGTTTTTCCATCAGACGATCGATCCGGAGGGGCGGCAGGAGCACGTGTACCCTCGATTCGTTCCCGAGGCGGCTCCGGTGGACCGGGTGCTCGACCCGAGGTCGGAGCTTCCTTTGACGGTGTCCATCGAGTTTCCCGGCCGGATCGTGCACGCCGCGGTCTGGCGGATGGCGGTGGGCAAGGTTCCCCTTCTGCTGTTGGATACGGACGTGCCGGAGAACGCGCCGTCCGACCGGCCGATCACGAGCCAGCTTTACACCAGCGGCCGGGACATGCGCCTGCACCAGGAGATCGTGCTCGGTGTCGGAGGGGTTCGGGCGCTCGAAGCCCTGGGGATCGAGCCGACGGTGTGGCACCTCAACGAGGGGCACTCGGCGCTGCTGCTGTTGGAGCGGCTTCGGCGGGGAGAGACCGAGGCTGAGGTTCGGGACAGTTCCGTGCTGACGATCCATACCCCGGTGCCGGCGGGGAACGAACGGTTCGGGGCGTCGCACCTCGCGCAGACGGTCTCGGGACTGCTCGAGGGTTCCGGGATCCGGATCGGAGACGTCCTGAAACTCGGGCGTGACAGCACGAACGACCCCGAGATCTTCGACATGACCGCGTTCGCGCTGCGCCTGAGCCGAATGGCGAACGGCGTCAGCCTGCTCCACGGGAAGACGGCGGACCGAACGTGGCGGAAGGTCGCGAAGCACCCGGTCATCGGGGTGACGAACGGCGTGCACATGCCGACGTGGCTGGGACCGGAGATGCGAAAGGTTCTGGAACAGGCGGGGGCGAGGTTCGATCCGGAGACGACGTTGGACCAGACGGCTTTGCGAAAAGGGCGGGCACGGGTCGAGAACTTGGCCGGCGTTGCCGGCGAGGACCTCTGGCGGGCTCACTCGGCGCAGAAGGCGCGGATGATCCGCTTCGTGCGCGGCCGGCTTGTTGAGCAGGCGGCGCGGCACGGGGCCGGGCCGAACGAGTTGGACGAGGTTGGGGGTTCACTCGATCCGAACGCGCTCATCGTCGGGTTCGCACGGCGTTTCGCCACCTACAAGCGGGCGATGCTTCTGTTCTCGGACGAGCGCCGATTGGCACGGCTCCTCGGGGACCGAAAGCGCCCGGTCCAGATTGTGATCGCGGGGAAGGCGCATCCGGCGGATTGCGAAGGGCAGAAGCTGATCGCGAAGGTATACGCGAAGACGCAGAGCCCGAGATGGCGGGGGAAGGTCTTCCTGGTGGAGGACTACGACATGGAAGCGGGGAGGATGCTGGTCCAAGGGGCGGACCTCTGGCTCAATAACCCGCGCCGACCTCTGGAAGCCTCGGGAACGAGCGGGATGAAGGCGGCGGCGAACGGCGTGCCGAACGTGTCGGTGCTCGACGGGTGGTGGGACGAGGCGTACGTCGTCAAGCCTCCGAACGGCTTCGCGGTGGGAGGAAGGAAGTCGGAGGCGAACGAGAGGCAGCAGGATCGGTCGGACGCCGAAGCGCTGTACCGTGCCTTCGAGGAGCAGGTGGTGCCAACGTACTTCGATTCCGGGCCGTCGGGGGTGCCGGATCGGTGGGTGGCGGTGATGCGAGAGTCGATCGCGACGAGCCTGTGGGCGTTTTCGACGAAGCGGATGGTCGAGGACTACGCGAAGGCGATGTACGGCGGTGGGAACGGGTAGCTTTAGCCCGTGCTCACCTCCGGCAACCCGATCTTCCCCGGTTGGTACGCGGACCCCGAATTGCACCTGTTCGACGGCCGCTACTGGATCTATCCAACCACTTCCGACGCCTACGAATGCCAGACCTTCTTCGAGGCGTTCTCCTCGCCGGACCTCGTGGAGTGGCGGAACGAGGGGGTCATCCTCGACTTCGCCGACGTCCCGTGGAGCACGAACCGTTGCGCCTGGGCGCCTTCGTGTGCGGAGAAGGACGGGAAGTACTTCTTCTACTTTTCCGCCGGAGACGGTGCGGGGCTCGGGGTGGCGGTCTCGGACTCGCCGAGAGGGCCGTTCATCGACGCGCTCGGCAAGCCGATGGTCGCGGAGTACCACCACGGGGCGCAGCCGATCGACGCCCACTGCTTCGTCGACGACGACGGCAGGGCCTACCTTTACTGGGGCGGGTGGAAGCATTGCGTCATCTCCGAGCTTGGGGCCGAGATGACTTCCTTGGTCGGAGAGATCGTCGAGATCACGCCGGAGCATTACGTCGAGGGCCCGTTCATGCTGAAGCGGCAGGGCGTGTACTACCTGATGTGGTCGGAAGGCGGGTGGGGCGATGCGAGCTACCGGATCGCCTATGCGCGCTCGGACAACCCGTTCGGGCCTTTCGACCGGGAGGATGCGGTGTTCGTGCCGAATCCTTCGCTGGCGACCTCGGCGGGGCACCACAGCGTGCTCCAGATCCCGGGGACGGACGAATGGATCCTGGCCTATCACCGACGACCCCTTGAGGAGACCCATCACAACCATCGGGTGGTCTGTTTGGAGGAGATGCGGTTCGCGCCGGACGGCCGGATCGAGCCGGTGGTCCTGACCCACGAGGGGGTGCGGGCGCGTCCCCTCGAGGCGGCTCCCACCTCGGGTTGAAAACGCGCTATGCTTGAGCCATGCCGCGCCCTGATTTGACTCGAAGGCAAACCCTCGGTATGGCGGCCGGTGCCGCTATGGCTGGACTTCTTCCGAAAGCATCCGCAAACCGACCTTCCGCCCCCGGGCGGCTCAACCAGTCCGTATGCCAATGGTGCTACGGCAGCATGAAGCTCGACGATCTTTGCGCCAAGGCGGCCGCCATGGGCATCAAAGCGATCGACCTGCTGAACGAGGACCAGTGGGAAGTGCCGAAGAAGCACGGCCTCGTCTGCTCCATCGCGAACGGACCCGGCGGGATCACCGACGGATGGAACGACCCGAAGAACCACGACAAGCTGGTCGCAGGCGCGGAGCGATTGATCCCGCTGGTCGCGGCGGCGGGCGTCCCCCAGATGATCGTGTTCTCCGGCAACCGGCGAGGGCTGTCCGACGCGGACGGCATCGAGAACTGCGCCAAGGGCCTGAAGCGGATCACGCCGCTCGCCGAAAAGCACGGCGTCATGCTGATCATGGAGCTCCTGAACAGCAAGGTCGACCACGGCGACTACCAGTGCGACCACACCCCCTGGGGCGTCGAACTGGTGAAGCGGGTCGAGTCGGACAAGTTCCGGCTGCTGTACGACATCTATCACATGCAGATCATGGAAGGGGACGTGATCCGCACGATCGAGAAGTACCACGAGTCGATCAACCACTACCACACGGGCGGCAACCCCGGACGGAACGAGATCGACGACAGCCAGGAGCTGAACTACCGGCGGATCGCCCAGGCAATTGCCGACACCGGCTTCAAGGGGTACTTCGCGCACGAGTTCATCCCGAAGAAGGACCCGATGACCTCGCTGGCGCAGGCGGTCGAGATCTGCACCGTCTGACCTTTCGATGACGGTCCTGATCCAGCTATTCCACCCGCGGCTCTCCGAGTCGCGGGTGAACCGTGCTTGGGTGGAAGCGGCGAGGGCCGCAGGATACCGGGTGCGCGACCTCTACGGGCTGTATGCGGACGGGGCCATCGAGGTCGCAGCGGAGCAGGAGGCGTGCGAGTCGGCGGAGGCGATCGTGTTCCAACACCCCATGCACTGGTATGGCGGGCCGTGGCTGATGAAGCGGTGGATCGACGAGGTGTTGAAGCACGGATGGGCGTACGGCGGCCGCTACGCCCTTGAGGGGAAGCGCTGGCTCGAGGCGGTGGCGATCGGCGGTCGCGAGGAGGAGTACGCGGCGGGGCGTTTTCGGGAGTACACCGCCGAGGAGTTCCTGCGCCCCTTGGAGAGGACAGCCGCGTTCTGCCGAATGCAGTGGGAGGCGCCCTTTCTGCAGTTCGCCTCGGGCTATCTGCCTCCGGAGGACATCGAGGCCTCGGCCGAGGCTTACGTGGACCGGCTCCGACTTTTACGTATCGAAGACCGTTGATGCGGCTGTTCCGGCGCCACAAGATCGTTCAGCGTCCGACGGACGCTAGCAACCCGGGCCGGCTCACGTGAACCGCGGACGGTCGGGGGCGGACGCCGCACTCAGCCCGGTCATTGCCAGAGGGGCGTGAATGATCCTTTTGACCTGGCCGCCGCACGATTCCGGGCAATCCGTCAGCGGGTCGTCGGCCATCCTTTGCCAAACCTCGAACACCTGCCGGCATCCGTCGCACTCGTAAACGTAGGTGGGCATCCTGAACAGAGAGAAACGAAGCCGGACGAAGGATTCAGGCCGGCTGAACGTCTATCGTATGATCGAAGAAGGAGTTCCTCGCTTGAGAAAGATCATCCTGGCTGTCCTGTTCTTGATTCCGGTTCCGACGTTCGCCCAATCCAAGTGGCGCGTTGCGGATCCGAACGGATCGATCTATGCGGTGGGCCGAACGTCCGACGAGGCGTTGGCGCGCCGTCGGATGCGTTTTGAGCTCGAAGGCGAGCCGGAATCGATGGTCGGCGCGACGGCGATCTTGATCCAGGAAGCCGCCATCGCGGAGATGCGGAGGGCCGAGGAGGAGGCGACGGAGATCCTCTTCCGCCTCGAACAGCTGGACGGCCTGGCAAAGTCGAATCCGGGCGCGGGGGTCGCCGACACAGTCCGCGCAACGATGGCTCGGTACCACGAATCTCAAGACCGCCTCGAGACGCTGGGGGAAGGGCTGCGACGAGCGCTCCTCGAGGCATCGATCGCGAGCCTCGAGGCGAAAGGCACTTCCGAGCCCGACGTTCGCCTGCTTGCCGAGCCGACGATCGTGAGCGACTTTGCCCACGCCCCGACCGGTTTCCGCACCGGGTACGTGGCGTTGCTGGAACGACTGGACGGCTACCGTCCTTCGCCGCAGACGACCACCGAAGCCTCTCGCAGAAGGGACCAGCTTCTGAAGCGGTTCGTCGTCAAAGGCGGCGAGGTGCGGTTCCTCTTCGAGCCGCCGGCTTCCGTGGGCGGGGTCGCCACCGTCCGGTACAGGATGGTCTCTCGTTCCGACTCCGAAAGGAGGGAGGCGATGGTGACCGACCTGTGGAAGGGCAGCGGCGGCAGGTATTCGCTCGCATCGACCAAGATCGAGCCGCTTCCCGCGACCGATTTCGCCGAGGCGAGAAGCCGGCTCGTGCAGCAGGCGAAGCAGGAGCTTGCGAACATCGAGGAAAGGGTGCGCCAGCGAGAGGCGGCGGTCAAGGAGGCGATCGAGGCGAGGCGGCGCGAGGAGGCCGAGCAAAGGCGGCTGGAGCAGGAGCGACAGGATCGGGAGGAGCGCGAACGGCGGGCGATGGAGGATCGCCAGCGGCAGCGCGAGGAATATGTGCGCCATTACGACGGTCTTCGGGGGGATCTGGACCGGGTGATCCGCGAACGAGACGATGCGAGCCGGCAGCAGTTCGACGCGCAGCGGGACTATGAGAGCCGTTCCAGCGAGGCGAGACGGCTGCGGAGCGAGCGGGACGAGGCGAAGCAGAAGGTGCGGGACCTCGAGGACAAGCTCGAACGAGCCAAGTCGGAAGGGAAGCCGACCGGCATCATCGAGCAGGTCCTGCGGGAGGCGAAGCAGCAGGCCGACGACAAGGACGACCGTTACCGGGACGCCGACCATCGGGCTGACCAGGCGCGCGACCGGATGGAGTCGCTCGCGCGGACGGTACGCGACCTCGAGAGCCGGCGCGGCGAGATCGAAGGGGAGATGCTGCGAGTCAAGAGCCTGATCGACTCGCTGGGGTAAGGCCGCTCGCAGGCTGAAGCCTGCGGACCCATGCAGGATGAATCCTGCGCTCCCTACCGGAGGGTCGTCAACGTCACGATGCCGGGGCCGGGGACGTCGACGGCTTCGCCCGGCGCGATCGCAGGAAGTTCCTTCGAGTCTTCGGTGGCCGAGGTGCGGACGACGTTCAGCTTGCGGCTGCCGGTTCCTTTGAGCGTGATCCTCTGCGGCGTATTGGTGGTATTGAGGAGCACGACCGTCAGGTCTTCGCCTTTCACGTACGCAGAGGCATTGATCTTGCCATAGGCGGGCGTGGCGTCAACGCGCACTGCCCCGGCCGGGATGTAGCGCGAGTAGTGACGGACGACGTGGGTTTTCTTGTTCAGACCCTCGAGCGGCATGAGGTTGTGCTCGCTGCGGCTGTCCTCCGCGTACTGCCATGGAACGAAGGCGGAGGCGTTGCCGGCGACGAAGGCGTTGTGGATCGCGGCGCCGACGCCTTTCTCTCCGACCGGTTCCGGCCAGTCGTGGCCGCCGGTGCCGCCCTCGGTGACCCAATAGGGCTTGCCGTCTTTGGCGATGATCGACCAGAATTTGGCCGACGAGTTGCTCGAGACGTCCTGCGTGACGCCGTCGGCGTAGCCGTGGGTCGCCCACACGTCGAGGTGCTTCCATGCGCTTGGGTGGTCGCGCATCGCCTGGGTGTACTTGAAGTTCGGTCCGCCGTCCCAGTTGAATCCGGTCATCGTCTCGGGAGCGAAGAGCTTGACGCGGCCCAAGCCTTCGGCCTCCAGCCTCTCGCCCACCATTCCCGTGATCGTGGCGAGGTCGTGGGCGGTCCAGACGCAGCTTTCGAAGCTCTGGGTGAACTGGGGTTCGTTCGCCGGGGAAACGGCGTACATCCGGACGCCGTTCGCCTCGTAGTGCTTGACCATCTCGGCGAGCCACCGCGAGAAGTGGGGGTACATCTCGGTCTTGACGCGGTTGTCGAAGACCACCCGCTGGCCTTTCTTCTCTCCGAGGTAGTCCTCGCCCTGGATCGCTCCGGACGCGTCGTCGGTGATGCGGTTGTTGGCTTTCATCCACATCGGCGGGCTCCAGACGGTGCCGATCACCTTCACGTCGGGATTGATCTTGGCGATCGCCTTGGCGAAGTCGAGGAAGACGGGCGTGCGGGGATCCTTCGCGGCGAACGCCGGGTCCCGATGGCTGATCTTCGAGGGGTCGGGGGTGAAGCCGATCGTGCCGTCGCCCCAGAGGTTGCACCGGAGGATGTTGAAGCGGAGCTCCTCGGCATAGATGCGCGCCGCTTCCGGTCGCCGGTACCACTGCGCCATCCGGTCCTCCCAGCTGATCAGGCAGGTGCCGAAGCCGTCGATGGTCTGGTGCCTCTTGCCGGCGTCGACGACGACCTCGACGGTCGCCTGGGTCGAGGCCTTTGCACAGGCGGCGAGGATCACTGGGGCGGCAAGGAGGAGAAGGGTCCGAGGTTCCATGGGTCGCGTTTTAGACTAGCACGGACGAATGCCGAATGCCGAATGCCGAATGCCGAATGCCCAATGCCGAATGCCGAATGCCGAATGCCGAATGACGAATAGCTACCGCCAACCGCCAACCGCCAACCGCCAACCGCTGGCGAGGCAGGTTGTCCGGCGGAGCCTGCCCTCTCCATGCAA
>DASWVS010000457.1:0-6181 GCA_036401135.1 Fimbriimonas sp. | reverse complement strand
GGCCCGCCGGGCATTCCGGGGCCGCCGGGCATCCCTCCCGGACCCATTCCTCCCGGCCCCATGCCGCCCGGAGGGCCGCCCATGCGGCTGCCGCCTGACGCGCCGTCGGCGAGGCGGTACACGATCCTCAGGAGGTTGTTCTTATCCTCGAACGAACGAGCGAGGTTCTCGGGCTTGCCGAAGTTGATCATGCCGCCCTGGAAGAGGTTCCGCGTCGAGATGCGGATCGAGTGCGACCCCTCAAAGGCGGTTTCGTCGGTCTCGCTGATCGTGCCGCTGCCCCACGACCGGATGCTGATGTCCTGATCCTTGATGGTGCGCGTCGGCGTGTACAGGACTTCGGCGATCTGACCGAAGGCGGGGGCCGCGATGGCCGACGCTAACATTGCCGTCCAAAATCTATTCACTATCGTGTTTCCTCCGCGGCGGCTACGCCGCTTCTCCAAAGCGGATGCGCTCGATGCTGGTTGCGCGCCCTGTATCCCTTTCGACGCTCACTACCACCCCACAGATTACACCAGGCTCGTTCGCAACCTCGAATCGCTGGGGCATCGTCGTCCGGAAGCGCTTCAGGATGACTTCCCGGTGCATCCCGAGAACGCTGTTCACCGGCCCGCACATCCCCACGTCGGTGATGTAGGCGGTGCCGCCCGATAGGATCGTCTCGTCGGCCGTCTGAACGTGGGTGTGGGTTCCGACCACGGCCGTCGCCCGTCCCTCGCAGTGGTATCCCATGGCGATCTTCTCGCTCGTGGCCTCGGCGTGGAAGTCCAGAAAGACGTGCCTCGTGCCGAGTGTGGCGTAGAGGCGGTCGAACTCGCGGAACGGATCGTCGTACGACTCCATGAAGATCCTGCCGCACAGGTTGATGACCGCGAGTTGGACGCCGTCCTTCTCGACGGTCGCCATCCCGCGCCCCGGAACCTCCGGCGGCATATTCGATGGACGCACGATCGGTTTGCCCGTTTCGAGGTATCCGGCAATGTCGCGCTTGTTGAAGGCGTGGTTGCCGAGCGTGATCGCGTCGGCTCCCGCCTTGAAAAGCTCCTCCGCGATCTCGGGTGTGATGCCGACGCCGCCGGCGGAGTTCTCGCCGTTGACGATCGTGAAGAGCGGCTGATAGGTGTCTTGAAGGCTCGGCAACCCCTGGAGGACCGCGGTACGGCCCGGGCGTCCGACGACGTCGCCGAGGAAGAGGATCGTATAGGCTGGCATCCGCCGCTAGTGTACTTTCGAGGTGCGGGGACGGTCGGAGAAGCTTCGGGGGAGCCGGGCCGTCTTAAGGGTTATGGTCGTTACGGCACTCCTCGCACTCGCCAGCTACGAGCCTCTGCCCCCGGCACGGGACTTCGCGTTCACCGGAACCCCCTACCTCGCCGGCGCCGCCGCCGCTTCCATTGCGGTCCCAACCCACAGCGCGACGATCGAGCTCGTCGATCCGCGAACGGCCCGGGTATCGAGCATCACGCAGTTCAAGAACCTCACCGGCGTCGAGCAGAAGGCGTCGCTCCAGGTGCCTTGGAAGGTAAGTGGTTCGGTCTCGCCGAACGGCGCTTCTTTCCGTACGTTGAAGGTCGCATGGAACGGCCGAGACCTGCCGATGATGTCGACCATGATCTACCCGCCGACCGGCGCTTCGGCCGAGGTGGTCCTTCCGCCGAACGCCACCGCCTCGGTTCGCGTCAGCCTCGAAGCGCCCGTCAGGCGGACCGGCCTCGGGAACAAGCAGTTCATCGTGGGTTACGCGCTGACGGGCGACCGGCCGGTGGGCAAGCTGAATCTGACCTACCGCTACGTGGGCAACCTCACCGGCAGGGACGTGTTCCGGCTTCCCGAGGCGTTTCCGAAGAGCTTCCCCTGGACGATCGGCGACCGAGGGACGTTCCTGCGGCTCGAGGACGTCCGGCCTTCCGAGGCGGTCACCTACCTGACCTTCTACCCCGGCGGCTACTCGGACATCGGCGACTGCGGCGGGCGGCGGTACTCCTCCCGCCACTTCGCCACCGAGACCGGCCGGAAAGCCTCGAGCTGATCGAGCAGGGGTTCGATCAGCTCGGACTGCAGCACGAGCGCCCGGTGCTCCTGCCGGACGAAGCCTTCCAGCACGGCGTGGTCGAACAGCTGCGTCAGAGGGTCGTAGAACCCCGCCACATTGAGCAGCGCGCAAGGCTTCGGATGGAGCCCCAGCTGCGACCAGGTCAGCACCTCGCAGAACTCTTCGAACGTGCCGTACCCGCCCGGAAGGGCAAGGAATCCGTCGGACATCTCGGCCATCATCGCCTTGCGCTGGTGCATCGTCTCGACCACGCGGAGCTCGGTCAACCCGCCGTGCGCCACCTCCCACTCGACGAGGTGCTTCGGGATGATCCCCACGACCTCGCCTCCCGCCGCCAAGGCAGCGTCGGCGACGGCGCCCATCATGCCGATCCGCCCGCCGCCGGTGACGATGCGGACGCTGCGCCGGGCAAGCACCGCCCCGACCTGCCGGGCGGCCTTCAGGTAGACCGGCCGTCGGCCCGGGTTCGAGCCGCAGAAGACGGCGAGACACTTCATTTCGCGAAGAGTAGCACCAAGCCGCCGACGGCGAGCGAACCCGCGTCCCGGTTGTGGCGAACGGCTTTCAAAACAGCTCGCCTTGGGGGCTTTTCGCTTGCTCCACCACCCGGGCGTGCGGCACCGGCTCGCCCTTTTCGTCCAGATGGAGCACCTCGACGCCCTCGTTCGCCAGAGCCTCCCCGATCAGCCGGAAGCGGTGGCATTTGAACGGTCGGAGGCAGCCGCACATCAGGCAGAAACGGCGGCCTTCGACCGAGGCCGCCTCGACGAGCTTTCGGAGACCGAGGCGGAACCGGGGATCGGCGAACAGCGGCTCGAGGTCGATCTGCCCGGGTTCCGTGCGGCAGAAGAGCGGCGGCCGGGCGCCCGAAGCCGCCGCCGGCGTGCCGCCCAGGGTGTCGCCCATATAGACGTACCTGATCCCGGTCGGTGGAACGATCTGCTCGAGCCGCGCCTTGCGAAAGTCCTCCCAGTACCCCGACTGCGGCACCGAGCGGACGTCCACGAGGTGCGTCACCCCGTGCGCCTTTATCAGCTCGATGAACTTGTCGAAGCCCCGATTGCCATACCCGGCGGTCAGGATCGTCATGGCCACTGGGTTTGGACTACTTCCGGCCGGTGATGCTCCACAGGACCTCGGCGACCGCCGGCGGCACCATCTCCGAGAAGTCGCCGCCCAGCACCGCGACCTCGCGCACGATCGAGCTGCTGAGGTAGCTGTGCTCCCACTTCGTCATCAGAAAAACGGTTTCGATCTCCTCGGTCAAGCGCCGATTCACCATCGCCATCTGGAACTCGTACTCGAAATCGCTGGTCGCCCTCAGGCCGCGGACGATCGCGCCCGCGTTCTGGCTCTGGGCGTACTGGACGAGCAGGCCTTCGAAGGATCCGACCTTCACGTTCGGGAGGTGGGCGGTAGCCGCCCGCAACGCCGCCATCCGCTGCTCGACCGTCAGGAAGGGCTTCTTCGAGGCGTTCACGCCGACGGCGACGACCAGGTCGTCGAAAAGGCGCGACGCGCGCTCCACGATGTCCATGTGGCCGTGGGTCGGCGGGTCGAAGGAACCGGGATAGATCGCGATTCGGCGCATGCGCCTCCCATTTCACCTCAAGTTCCGCGGCGCCGTTGGGGGCGATCCCCCCGAGGCATGGGGGAAGTGCGCAAGGAAAGGCAGGGTAGGCGCATCGGCGAGTGTTCATAATCGCATCGTGCGCGCCATCTGGATGGCCGCCATCGTGGCGCTCTTCGCAAACGTCAACGCCGCCGGTCAGGAGAGCGTAGCAGGGCGGAAATTGTCGATCCCCCCGAAGATCGATGGAACGATCGGGGAAGAGGAATGGTCCGAGGCATCGTCTTTCGAAGGCCTCGTCGACCAGGATTCAGGCTATCCGATCGAAGAAGGGGGCCAATTTTGGCTTTCCTACGACGACTCCTTCGTTTACTTCGCCGCCAGGCTCGTGGACCGAGAACCGACGCGGATCTCGGCGACCGAGTATCGCACGAACGTCGGGCTCAGGGGCAACGACTCGATCACGCTCCAGCTCGATCCCTTCGGGCAGCTCTCCGATTTCAACCAGTTCTCGATGAACCCGCGAGGGGCTTCGAACATCCAAATCTCCGGCGGGCGGGCCGCCAAGCGCGAGTGGCTGGGCGACATCGCCACCGCCGGCCGCATCACGAAAACCGGGTGGGAAGCCGAGGCGCGGATCCCGTGGTCGATCATGCGGCTGCCCGGGCCGGGGCCGCGCGACCTCCGGTTCAACGTCTACCGCGACTTTCGGCGGCACCAGCGCACGTACAACTGGGCGTACGTGGGCGGAGGCCGCATCGAGAACTTCGGGCGCTGGACAGGGGTGATCCTGCCGTCGACCCCGGACCGGACGATCAAACTCCTGCCGTTCGTCTACGCGGGTTACGACGAGGACGAGAACGAAGTTCTCAACGCGGGGCTCGACTATCGCACCGAGCTCACCGACCAGATGGACCTCGTCGGCTCGATCAACCCCGACTTCCGCAACATCGAGAACCAGGTCCTGTCGCTCGACTTCAGCTACTTCGAGCGCTTGGCGGCCGAGAGCCGGCCGTTCTTCCTGGAAGGCGGGCAGTTCTTCCAGACCTCCTGGGACGCGCCGATCTTCACGAGCCAGAGGATCCAGGGCTTCGATACGGGCCTCAAGGTCTTCGGCAAGTGGGACGACCTGACGAACGTCGGCATCATGGACGCGATCGACTTCGGCCATGAGAACAGCCTGGTCGGCAAGGTCCGCCGAAAGGTCGGCCCTCGCTCGAGCGTCGACGTCGCGTATGTCGATTACGACAGCCCGGGGCTCGCGAACCAAGCGAGCTTCCTCGGCTTCAACCACGGCGTTGGACCGTACAACCTCTTCGGACACCACGAGAACACGAGGGACACCGAAGCCGGCATCGGGGACCGGACCAACCTCGGGGCGTCGTACTACAACAACGGCTTGCGCTGGGAGTTGGAGTGGGTCCGGACCACCCCTGACTTCCTCCCTCGGCTCGGCTACGCTCCGGAAGTCGACTTCGAGGGGTTCTCCGGAAGCTTCGGCCTGAACCGGCTTACCCGGCGCTGGGGCCTCATGGAGTCCGGCTTCGGCGTCTCGATGCACCAGTTCAAGCGGCTCGACGGATCACCTTACCGGGAGAGGATCGGGCTCAACACCTCGACCACGTGGAAGGATGGCACCGACCTCGATATGGGCTTCAGCGCCGAGAACTTCCATCCCTACCGGGACCGCGTGTTCTTCATCGGACTGGAACGGCCGAGAGGCGACGTTTACCGGCGGTGGGCGATCGATGCGACGTTCGGAGAGATCGGCGGCTCTCCTTACGAGAGCCGGGCGCTCAGCTTTCTGTACCGCCCCACCAGCATGCTGCAGCTGTCGGGCTCCCAGCAATGGGTGAGCTACCAGAACGAGAGCCACTCCCAGACGATCCTCAGCGCCAACATGGACCTCGGGCGCGACATGTCGGTCAGCGGCCGCGCCGTCTACCGCGACGGGAGCACGAACGGCTATCTCGCGTTCCGCCGGAGCGGGAACCGGGGAGCGGAGTACTTCCTGATCGTGGGCGATCCGAACGCCGAGACGTTCCGCACGAGCCTGATCCTCAAGGTGGTCGTGCCGTTCGAACTCTCGCTCGGTAAACGAAAAACCGAGCGCCGGATCCTCAGCGGATAGCTCCGCTCCCTTCGCCCCAATCGACTCCCTCCGGAAGCCCTTCTCCCCGGGGAGAAGGGTTGGGATGAGGGGTCGAGGGCGCGAGGCTCCCGCCGGTCTGCGAGCGTCTTCGACTCCCGGACTCCCCCAGTCGTTGCCTCGGCAGCCTCGCCAGCCTTCGAGTTTGCGACAGACTCGTCAGCTGCCGAGGCTTCGTCTTGAGTCGGCGGCCAAACAGCCTCAGCAGCGGAGACGCCGCACCCTCGATCCCCGATCGTCCGAGGCTGCTGAGGCAACGGCGTTGGTGACTCGCGTTCACTTCGCGAAGGCGAGACCTCACCCCAACCCCTCTCCTGCCAGGAGAGGGGCTCCGGAAGCCCTTCCCCCCGCGGGGGAAGGGTTGGGATGAGGGGTCGAGGGCGCGAGGCTCCCGCCGGTCTGCGAG
>DASWVS010000456.1:0-2701 GCA_036401135.1 Fimbriimonas sp. | reverse complement strand
GTCGTCAAGCGAATGGAGCAGCAGTTCTATATCGATCCCAGCAGGTGCATCGGCTGTCGTGCCTGCGTGGAAGGGTGCGCGGAATGCGACACACACGCCGGCACCTCGATGATCCACCTGGTGGACATCAAACGGGGCGATACGGTCCAGACCACCCCTGTGATCTGTATGCACTGCGAAGAGCCGGCTTGTGCCGCCGTCTGCCCCGCGGACGCGATCAAGCGTACGCCGGATGGGGTGGTCCAGAGTTCCCTCAAGCCGCGTTGCATCGGCTGCACCAACTGCGTCTACTCCTGTCCGTTCGGGGTGCCGAAGTACGACGTTGCCATCGACCAGATGATGAAGTGCGACATGTGCTACGACCGGACCTCCGTCGGCAAGAAGCCGATGTGTGCGACGGTCTGCCCTTCGGGCGCGCTCTTTTTCGGCACGCCCGAGGAGATCGCCGATATGCGAAGCGGGACGCCGGTGAACGAGTTCGTCTTCGGCAAGAAGACCATCCGCACGAAGGTCAGCATCATGCTTCCTCCGGGTCAGGACCGGCTTCACGTCCGCACCGGCACCATGATCCGCAAGACGGACCTCATTGAAAACTCAAGGCTCGACAAGGATACGGATCGGACATGATTCACTCGGAACGGAAAAAGCTGGCAGAGGACTTTCCCATCGATTGGGATGAGGATCAGTACGTGTCCCGGAGGGAGTTCTTCAAGTTCATGACCCTTGCGAGCGGAGGGCTCGCGGTGGGCTCTACGGCGCTCGCCGCGTGGAAGGCGCTTCCGCACGAGCGGATCGATTTCGAACCTGTGGCGATCGCGAAGGTCACGGAGCTCGAAACGGGCCAGGCCAAAGAGTTCCGGTTCCCTCGGCCCGAGGACCTCTGTCTGCTCGTCCAACCGGAGCCGGGCGTCTATCGAGCCTACTCACGCCGTTGCACCCACCTTTCCTGTCCGGTCGAGTGGCAGCCCGACAAGGACCGTCTCTACTGCCCGTGCCACAACGGCGCCTTTTCCCCCAGAGACGGCAGCGTCCTTCAGGGGCCGCCGCCTCGCCCGCTGCCCGAGATCCTGCTCGAGGTGCGGGGGAACGAGATCTTCGCCGTCGGGGTGAAGCGGAGCGAGGCATGAAGGAAACGAACCAATACCGCCGGAACCAGAAGTCGATCGTCTTCAACGCGCTCCTGCTTTTCAACCTGGTCCTCGTGGTGATCCAACTCTGGCTCTTCGTGAGCGCCCTGGAGGGGATCCTTCACGGCCGGACCGGGATGGTGGTGCCGGGTGCGATCGCCAGCCTCGCCATCATGGGAGTCAACATCTGGATGCTGATCGGCATCGGTCGGCTCGACCGCAGCGAATAAGGCAGGTTCTTGTGCCGTCGGTCACGAGCACGTAAACTAGAGCCACGCTTTGATCAAGATCCGACACGTCTTCGCAACCGCGCTGACGCTCGTCGGCCTGTGGTTCCTCCGACCACCTGCCGAGGAGCAGGCTCGAACCGATACCGCAGCCGGCGCTCGGCACGACCGGAAGTACCACATCCGGGTCGCCCCCGGTGTCTACTTGCCCGGGCGCCGGCTCAACCCCGGCGATCCCGAGCTCAAGCAGCTCAGGGTGGTCGCCGACGCGTTCGAGAAGCTGCATCCCGACACTCGGATCGAGTTCCTCGACGCCCCTCTCGGGCAACGCGAGTGGCTGGTCACGCAGCTGGCCGCCGCGCAGGCGCCGGAAGTCGTCAACGTCAACGTCGAGGATGTGTTGCAGGACGTTAAAAAGGGCTGGTACCTGCCGCTGGACGAATATCTCGAGCAGCCGAACCCTTACGTAGAGCCGGGCGAGCCGGGCAGCCGGCAGTGGTGGGACATGTTCAAGTACCAGGCCATCACCCGCGGAAAGGCGGCGCCGGACGGGTACAGCTACTGCATCACGCTCGACATGATCGAGACGGGCCTCTTCTACAACAAGGACATCTTCCGGAAGGCCGGCGTGCAGCCGCCAAGGGATTGGGCGGATTTCCTCCGGATCCAGCAACGGATCAAGGAAGCCGGCTACACCCCGATGCTCGCCGACGTGGGCAGCCTCGCCGACTGGGGCGTCGATCTGACGTTCGATCAGCTCTACCGGGAGATTCGTCCGACGCTGGACCTTCGCAGCGATCCCAAACGGGACGCGTACCTCTCGGCCTATCTCGATTGGGACGAGCTTTCGTTTCTCCACCAGAAAGGGTTCTTCACGCGCGACGATCCCCGCTGGCGGGAGGTGTTCCGCATCATCAAGGACTGGCGAAGGTACATGCCCAAGGACATCGCGTCGACGAACAGCCAACGCGAGTTCGTCCAGGGCAAGGCGGGCATGTACTGGTCCTCCAGCTTCACCGTCCAGCGGTTGGTGCGAGATCCGGAGCGAACCTTCGACTGGGGCGTCTTCTACCTGCCTCCGATCACGCGGGAGACGAGCCGGTTCGCGATCGGGGTACCCCAGTGCGTCATCGGGGGTGCGGCGACTCAGCTTGAGGTCACCAACTCGGGCTACAACGACACCGGCGACCCGAAAACGAGCGAGAAGCTGAAGCGCACGATCGCGTTTCTCCAGTTCCTTTGTGTGCCCGAGAACTGCGACGCGGTAGTCAACGAGATCATGGCGCTGGTTCCGAACATCAAGGGGGTCGACCCCCACCCGGAGCTGATGCCCTTCCACGAGTTCCT
>DASWVS010000455.1:0-6272 GCA_036401135.1 Fimbriimonas sp. | reverse complement strand
AAAGAGGTCGAGGACGGCGCTTGGGGGGTCTTTCTCGGCCCGCACATTGTGTTCCGGCTGCAGCCGGAACACAATGAATGACAGACCGATGCGTCCACCATGTCTCCGAACGGGTGTTCACCATCTCTCCGGTCCACACAGCAGGAGAGGGGTTGGGGTGAGGTTTCGCCTGGGGCTGATGCTAAAGAGCACCCGCGGGCGAACGCTCTCATCCTAACCCTCCCGCGGGCAAATTGCTCTCGGCTCGCAACTGCTTGGCGAAAGAAGGTGCGCCGGTGCGACTTCGGCTTGTTCGGGCCGAAGCTCGAAGTCAGGCGCTGAGGACGATCAGGCTGAACTCGCGCGGGTCCAGGCTCGCGCCGCCGACGAGTCCACCGTCGATCTCCGGCTGGCTGAAGATCTGGGCGGAGTTCGACGCTTTGACGCTGCCGCCGTAGAGGATGCGCACCATCGCGGCGGTGTCGGCGTCGCAGACCTCCCCGAGGCAGTTGCGGATCATTCCGCAAACGCGGTTCGCCTCCTCGGCGTCGCATGTCTGGCCCGTGCCGATCGCCCACACGGGCTCGTAAGCGACCACCGAAGCCCCCATCTCGGCGCTGTCGATGCCGTCCAGCGCCCGCTCCAGCTGAGTCCGGATCACCTGGTCCGTCTGGCCGGCCTCCCTTTCGGCGAGCGTCTCCCCTACGCAGAGGATCGGGACGATCGAATGGTAGAGGAGCGCTTTCAGCTTCAGGTTGACGGTCTCGTCGGTTTCGGAGAAGAAGCCGAGGGCGCTCTCCGGGACCTCCAGCTTTCCGAACTTGCCCCGGGTCTCGCTGTGCCCGACGATGCAGAAGGCGACGCCTTCGTCACGGAGCATGGTCGGGCTGACCTGGCCGGTGAAAGCCCCGTTCTCCTTCCAGAAGACGTCTTGGGCGCCAAGCTTGATGTGGGTTCGCCGGATCAACTCCCGCACCCGGTGGATGCTGAGATAAGGCGGGCAGAGCACGACGTCGACGTCGAGCCTCTGATCGACAAGCCCGACAAAAGCCTCGACCACCGCCGAAGACTCCGTCGCCGTGAGGTTCATCTTCCAGTTGCCGGCCACGAGCTTGGTGCGCATAGCATCATTCTATCTTGCGGCGTGCGCGGAAAGGTCGGGCTCCGCGATTTCCCCGCGATCGAGCTAGCCTCGCACGATCTCGGGTTCGACCTGCACCTCGACCTTCCCTCTCACCGCGTTCGTGATGATGCAGTAGGCGTCGGCTTTGTGCGCCATTTCCTTTGCCATCGTCTCCTGCTCGGGCGTGGCCTCGGGCGCTAGCGTGATCTTGGGGCGGATCGTGATGCGGTCGTAGGTGAAGCTCGGACCCTCCTGCTTCACATTGCCAACCGCGTCCACGTGCAGCGCCGTGTAGGGGATCTTGCGGTTGGTCGCGATGATGCCGAAGGTGATCGCGTAGCAGGCGGCGATGGCGCTCGTCAGAAGCTCCTCCGGGTTGGCGGCGCCGCCGGGGCCGCCGAATTCGGGAGGGGTACGAAGATCGATCGTTCCATAGGTTCCATTCAGGCTCCCCTTGCCATCACGGCCCCCGTCCCAGTTCGCCGATACTCGATATTCGTGGTTCGCTGTTGCCATCGTCGACTCCTCCGCCTGTAGTATCGCCCATTCGCCGGTGCTCATCGCCGCTTGGGGCAGAAGACCAGAAGCCGGCCGAGCGTCTCGTAGCCGAGGTGCGGGTAGAGCTTCGTACCGGCCGCGCTCGCGAGGAGGATGCTGTGCTCCAGTCCCTGCGCACGGTCGTCCTCGAGCATGCGGGCAAGGAGTGAGCTCCCGATGCCGCGCCGCCGACAGTCCGGACGGACGTACATGTTCGAAACCCAGCCGTCCCGGTCGCAGACCACGCTTCGCACCCACCCGACGAGGGCGTCGCCGTCCCGGGCCACATAGGCGCGGATCAGGTCGGGGCGTCCCAAGTGGCAGGAAAGGATCTGTCGGGAACCTGCAGCCTTGGCGAGCGCCTCGCAACCGACCTTCGAGTCCACGAGTTCGACGCCGCTCGCTTGGGGCAGCGCGAGATGGTCGTCGAGGCGCACGGCCATGAGGGTCTCGGTGCCAAGCAGACGATACGCCTGTCCCTTCCAGTCCTCCTTCACCGCCTTGGCGTCCCCATCGGACGAGGCGTAGGCGCATACGAAGTGCCGGCCCAGTCGGGCTTGGCGGATCAAGCCGGCCGCTTCGGCCGCGGGCGTGCCGTTGACGACGACCTCGGCGGCGCGAGGCGTTCTCGGGTTCCCCTGATCGCGCAGCAGGCGCATCGGACCGAGCGCCACCGACTCATAGGGGTGGCTATAGCTCCTCGTGAAGCAAAAGCCCTTCGCGAAGACACCGAGCGCACGGTCGATGCCGAGTCCGTCCACGATTCAAGGTACACCGGGATCGGCGGCCTTTAGCCGTAAGATCCAAGCTTCTTTGCCAGTTGGACGAACCGGGTGAACTGCTCGAGGTTGACGGAGTCCGGCACCGAGTGGTCGGAGGAGATCCAGTACCCGCCGTTCTCCTTCATGATCGGGATGAACTCCTCCATTTCCGCATACAACTTCTCCGGCTCCGGGAACAGCGCCGTGTTCAGGCCGCCGTGGAAGACGAGTTTGTCCCCATAGAGCTTCTTCAGCGTCGGAGGGTGCATCCCGGCTTTCACTTCGAGCGGATTCAGCATCTCGACCCCGATCTCGATCAGCTCCGGGATCATGGGGTTCACGTCGCCGTCGGTGTGCAGCCGGACGACCGCTCCGTGCTCGTGAGCCCAGTCGCAGGCCCGCTTCTGGACCGGCTTCAGCACCTCGCGGTAGGTGTCCAGCGAGAAGAACATGTGGTGCTTGTAGGCCATGTCGTCCGGCCAGGTGACCTCGTCGAAGCGGTACCCCGCCTCCCAGATCATCTCGTACAGCGCGATGTCCAGGTCGAGCATATGGTTGAAGATCTCCTTCAACCATTCCTTGTCCTCCACCAGCGCCATCAGCACGCGGTCGGTGCCGACGAACCACGAGTGGGTGACGTCGAATCCGAACCAGAACCCGGCGGAGATCCACGCCCCCTGATCCTTCCACTTGCCATAGTTGGCCTTCAGGTAGTCCCAGTCCACGCGGTCTCGGGTGGGAATCATCCTCGCCTTCGCCACCGCCCAGGTCTCGGGATCGACGACCTTGAAGTCCAGAAACTCGGGCACGCCGCCGTGCTTCTTCCAGTTCTTCATCGTGGCGCCCCAGTTGGACTCGGCGATCACCCAGTCGTCAGTCTCCTCGATCGTGCGCCAAGGGTAACGGGGGCTGTTGTCGACGCCGATCGACGCGACGAAGTCGTAGTCGAAGTACTCGTGAAGAGGAACGCCTTTCGGATAGCCCTCTCGGATCCAGCGATCCATGGTGGCCGCCCAGGGGATGTCGTTGATCGGCACCCGGTCCGCTTCGCGGTGCTGGACCATCCGGGTTATCCGCTCGTGGGTCGTCATGAGGCAAGCGTATCCGATTCCACTCGCGAGCGTTTCCCGCAGAGCCTATAGATCGCCTGGAGAGCGGGCGAGGCAAGCCTCGCCCGCGGAACGAGACCCCGAGGGATCCTCGCACCAAAGCTACATGTTCTTGATGATCTCGTCGCCGAAGGCCGAGCACTTGATCTCGGTCGCACCCTGCATCAGGCGGGCGAAGTCGTAGGTGACGTGGCCTGAGCCGATCGCGCCCTCGATCCCCTTGAGGATCAGGTCGGCGACCTGGGTCCAGCCCATGTAGCGGAACATCATCTCGCCGCTCAGGATGACGCTCGAGGGGTTCACAACGTCCTTGTTCGCATACTTCGGAGCGGTCCCGTGGGTCGCCTCGAAGATCGCGTGGCCGGTGATGTAGTTGATGTTCGCGCCGGGGGCGATGCCGATGCCGCCGACCTGTGCCGCGAGCGCGTCGCTCAGATAGTCGCCGTTCAGGTTCAGCGTCGCGATCACGTCGAAATCCTTCGGCCGGGTCAGGACCTGCTGCAGGGTGATGTCGGCGATGGCGTCCTTGATCACGAGGCCCGCGCCGCGCTTGCCCTCGGGGATCTGGCACCATGGGCCGCCGTCGATCTCCTCGGCTCCGAAGACTTCCTTGGCAAGCTCGTATCCCCAGTCCCGGAACGCGCCCTCGGTGAACTTCATGATGTTCCCCTTATGGACCAGGGTGACGCTCTTCCGGTTGTTCTCGATCGCGTACTGGATCGCGGAGTAGATCAGCCGCTGGGAGCCCTGCTTGCTGACCGGCTTGATGCCGATGCCGACGAGAACGTCCGGCTCGCCTTCCTGGTAGGTCGACTTCATGAACTCGGCGGTTCGCTCGGTGGTGCCGAACCGGACCTTCTCGAACATCTTCGGGTAGGTCGCCTTGAGGAAGTCGAGCGCTTTCTGCGACTCCTCGGTCCCCGCGGCGAACTCGATGCCCGCGTAGATGTCCTCGGTGTTCTCGCGGAAGATCACCATGTCCACCGCACCCGGGTCCTTGACGGGCGAGGGAACTCCCTGGAACCAGCGGACCGGGCGGAGGCAGACGTACAGGTCGAGGATCTGCCGCAGGGCGACGTTGAGCGATCGGATACCGCCGCCGACCGGGGTCGTGAGAGGCCCTTTGATGCCGATCAGGTATTGGCGGAAGTCGTCGAGTGTGGCGTCGGGGAGCCAGTTGCCGGTCTGGTTGAACGCCTTCTCGCCTGCCAGCACTTCCTGCCACTGCACCTTCCGTTGGCCGCCGTACGCCTTCTCCACCGCGGCGTCGAAAACGCGGACGCTCGCTCGCCAGATGTCGGGTCCCGTTCCATCGCCTTCGATGAACGGAATGATCGGATCATTGGGGACATTCAGCCCCTGTGGAGTCATTGAAATGGCGGTGCCCATAGTGGTTATCGAGCATACCGAATGAACCTGAGCTATACGGCGGGGACGTTGGGGAGGTGGTGTTCGCGAAGCCATCCTACGACGTCTTCCGCAAAATCCGCCCCCACCCCCAATGGCGTCTCGCTGTCGCCGTAGGTCGGCATCCCCCACGCGTCGGCGAGGTCCTTGGGTACGGCGTCCTCGTAAGGCACCCCGGCGAGGGTCAGGCAGGCGGACGCCCACATCCTCGGCACCGTCGTAAGGTTGTAGCCGCCTCCGCCGACCGCGACGAGGGGAAGCCGCAGCGCCATCACGTCCCGTACCGCTTCGAGCCAATGGAACTGGGTGCTCCGGATATGGCCGAGCGGGTCGAGGTAGTGGGTATCGGTGCCCAGTTGAAGCACGATCGCGCCGGGCCGGTACTTTTCGAGCGCGGGCGGGATCGTTCGCCGAAAGGCGTCCAGCCACACCTCGCCGGTGGTCTTCGCCTGAAGCGGGACGTTCAGGGAGGTGAACTCGACTCCGGTCTCCTCGACGCCGCCGGTGCCCGGGAAGAGGGTTCGAGGCTCTTCGTGGATCGAGCAGGTCAGAACGCGCGGCTCGTCGTAGAAGATCCACTGGACGCCGTCACCGTGGTGCACGTCGATGTCGACGTAAGCCACCCGGTCGAACCGTTCCAACAGGATGTGGCATGCGACGGCCGGGTCGTTGAAGATGCAGAACCCGCTGGCCCTCGAAGGCATCGCATGGTGCAGGCCTCCGCCGATCCCGAAGGCCAAGGGCGCGCCGTCCCTGACGGCTTCCGCCGCGCGGGCGGTCGCGGCAGTATAGGCCATGGACGCCTCGAACATGCCCTCGAACGGAGGGTTGTCCGTGCTGCCGAACCCGTAAACAGCGGCTTCGGCGCGATCCTCGAGGGTCAAAGGCAGCATCTCGGACAACCGCAGCACTTCCTGGACGTACGGCGGGGTATGGACCCGCAACGCGTCTTCGACGAACGGCTCTCCCGGATCGATGGCGACGAGGCCATAGCGCTCCAGTAGCTCCACCGTACGGCGCAGACGCTCGGGCTTGAGCGGATGCTGGGGCCCGAAGTCGTAGCCGAGGATGCGGGGCGAGTAGTAGAAGCGAGGGATCGAGGACATGGGCAGACCCTATTGTCCCGCAACGATCGCGATTCTTTGAGGTGGGAGCCTCGGCAGCGGACTGGCTTCGCGCTCGATTCGGATCGGGGCGGAGCTGCCGAGGCAACGAGGTTCGTTCTGATGAAGCCCCGGCAGCGGACAGGATCTGCGCTCGATTCGTATCGGGGCGAGGCTGCCGAGGCAGCCATGGATGCTTCTTTGCACCCTCACCCCAAACGTTCTCGCTCGGGGGGAGGGGCTTTGGTGTACT
>DASWVS010000454.1:0-2634 GCA_036401135.1 Fimbriimonas sp. | reverse complement strand
GCTCCCGGCACCTTTCCTCCGAACGAAACCACCTCTCCGCCGGGCTCGACCATCTTCACCCCGAGAACGTGCTGCGTGGTCACGCCGTACTTCAGGGTGTGGGGCCCGCCCGCGTTCTCCCCGATGTTGCCCCCCAGGGTCGCGACCGTCTGGGAGGAGGGATCGGGAGCGAAGTGCAGCCCGTGCTCCTTCACCGCGGCCGTGATCGCCACGTTCGTGATCCCGGTCTGGGCGAGCAGGCAGCGGTTCTCGAGGTCGATCTCCAGCACCTTCGTCAGGCGCTTGGTGGAGACGACCACGCCCCCGAGCGCCGGCAGGACGCCGCCACTCAGGCCGGTTCCCGCGCCCCGGGCGGTGAAGGGAACCGAGCGCTGGTTGCAGTACCGCACGACGGCAGCGACCTCGTCGGTGTCCTCGGGAAGCACCACAGCGGCCGGGCGGCTGCGGTCGACGGTGTAGGCGTCGCAGTCGTAAGCCCGTTCGGCGGCAGGCCCGGAGAGGACCTTACGCTCGCCGAGGAGCCCGGCGAGGTCGCGGGCAAGGGCGTCCATGGCCCATTCTACTGCGGACTTGCTCGGCGGTCCGACTTGCGACGTTCGGCGCCGACGTGGTGTCGGTCCAGCTGGGCCTCGGGATAGTAGTCCGAGAGCCGGCGGCCGCGGCCTTCCCGCTGGCCCGACAGGCGCCGTTCGATCTTCTCGCGAAGACGCAGGCATTCCCGGAGGTTGTCGATCGCCTGAAGGGCCATCGCGCTCCCGGAGGGAGCGAGATTCAACAGCCGCACCGTCGCATCTTCGTAGAGACGCAGCTGTTCCTCGAACGATCGGTCCTCGATATGAACGCTCATGACTTACACGTGTTAATCGACCTGTGGATATATTAGCCTAATCGTTCGCCTCTTCGCTCACCCGGATGGGTGATTGCACCGTATCCCCCTCCATCAGCCCCGATTTGACCTCGGTGTAGTCGCCGTCGCTCAGTCCGGGCTCGACGACGACCGGCACCCACGCGCCGTTTTGGAGCCGGTGGACGAAAGGCTTCCCGCTCGCGTCGGTGCCGATCGCTTCGGCCGGAACGCTCAGCGCGCGTTCGACTTTTCCGACCGCCACGCCGACGGATGCCACCTTCATTTCGGGCTTGATCTGGCCCATGTCGTTCTTGAAGTCGATCGTAACGAGAGTTTCCGTGTTGCCGGGGCCGTTTCCCGGCACCTTGCGGATGGAGGTCACGCGGCCGTCGAAGACCTCGTCCGGCAACTCGGCAAACCGCACCACCACGTCCGCGCGATCCTTGACGTGTGCGGCCGCGTCGGCGTCGGGCGTCGCCTTGACACGGATCGCCCCGAGCTTCACGATCTTGGCGAGAACTTCGTTGCGGTCCTCGCCAACGACTTTTCCGGCCGTGGCGTTCATCTCCAGCACCGTCCCCGAGATCGGTGCCGTGATCTGGCCCTGCTTGACTCCGGATTGGGCTTGCCGGAAGGTGGACCGCACCTGGTCCAACTGCTCCTGATAAGGCCGGACGTTCTCGTTCATCTCGAGCTTCGCCTGGGTCAGTTGCTGTTCAAGTGCCACGCGCGCGTCCGTGGCGGCTTGCAGTTGGGTCGCGTCGCCGGATGTCCGGGCGTAGTCGCGAAGCGTCCTTTCCCTCGACCTGGCTTCGGCAAGCTGGCGCTCGATCTCCTTGACGGTTGCGCCGTACTGCACTTTGGCGTTGGCCAGCGCCGTTTCCGCCTCCTTGAGAGCGTCGCGGTTCGCTTCAAAGGCCGATTCCGCATCTCCCATCGCGAGATCGATCAGCGCCTCGCCCTTTCGTACACGCTGCCCCACGGCGGCCATCACTTTCTCGACCGGCGCGTTGTAAGGCGGGTGCACCGTCGCCACGGAGCCCGGGGGAACGTCCAGTTGGCCAGGGAAGGTGACGTACCCGACGATGTCGCGGCGCTCCACCTTCACGGGCTGAGGCTCGGCAAAACGGTTCGCGCGGGAGTTCGTTTGCGGGCTGCAGCCCGCGACGAGTGTTGCCAGGATTCCTGCTCCGACGTAGATACTTGCTCTCCCATTCATAACTATCGTGACCTTGCGATCGATCGCGAGGTTCGGTCGCGCTTGGAGGCGGCGGCGAATGCCTGTATGATGGGATGGCACCTGGTGCGGTCCGCAGCGAGGCGGGTCCGCTCAGGGGTCTCGGAGCAAAGAAGCCATGACCTCAGAAGAAACCACCGCCGCTGCCAAAGCGCTCCTCGAAAAGAACGCCGCCAAGCCCTCGTTCAATGTGAGCATCGACAACCCGAAGGACTGTTCGCGCGCGATCACCGCGTTCAGGAAGCTGGGATGCAAGGTGAAGGTGATGAACGACGGCGCGCTATTGACGGTCACCAAGCGCGCGAACTGAGAGCATCGGTGAACGTCGGCCACGGGCGGTAAGATCACTGCCGATGATCGCGGTCGTGTTCCCCGGACAGGGGTCGCAGAAGCCCGGCATGGGCAAAGAGCTTTTCGATGCGCGCGATGAGGCGCGAGAGGTGTTCCGCCAGGTAACCGAGGCGACGGGGGTCGACGCCGAGGAGCTCTGCTTCCGCCTCGACGAAGACGCCCTTCGACAGACTCAGAACGCGCAGCTCGCCCTTTATAC
>DASWVS010000453.1:0-3255 GCA_036401135.1 Fimbriimonas sp. | reverse complement strand
TGGGAGGTGGCGCGAGAACTGGGCGTTCCCGAAGAGATCATCGAAAAGCCGGCCTCGGCCGATCTGATCAAAGGCCAGACCGACGAAGGAGACTTCGGCATCACCTACCGACGAGCGGACCGGATCCTCCACTTCATGATCCAAGGCTACACCCGGGAAAAGCTCGTCCAGATGGGCTTTCCGGCTCAGGACGTCGAAATCGTTTGGAAACGGGTCGACGGCACCCACTGGAAGCGGCGGCTGCCGACGGTGGCGATGCTCAGCACGACCGCGATCGGCGAGTACTACCTCCGCCCGGTGGACTTCTAGACTTCCTTCACCGTAACCTCGAAAAGCCGGACCAGCTTGTCCTGGCCGGCGGCGGCGAGCCGCGTCCCGTCCGGGCTGAATGCGACGCAGACGACCGGCCGTGACGAGGCCTCGATCCGGACGTTTCCGATCCCCTTGGCGGCGTTCCAGAGGCCGATGGTGCCGTCTCGCGAAGCCGAGGCGAACAGCCAGTTGTTCGGGTGGAAGGCCAGCGCTTCGATCGGCCGGCTGTGGCCGTACACCATCTTCATCAGCTTGCCCGTCTCGAGCGAGAAGACCCGGATGCTGAGATCGACGGCGGCGACGGCGAGGAACTTGTTGTCGTGCGAGAAGGCGAGGGCGGTCACGGTGCTTCGGATCTGCTTGATCGTGTGTCGGTGTTCGCCGGACCTCGCGTCGTAGATGCGCACGGTCGCATCGGCGCTCCCCGTCGCGACCATGCGCCCGTTGTGCGACCAGCAGACGGCGGTCACGCTCTGCTCATGCTCCTTGTTGCGGAAGACCGTTCCACCGTCCCTCGTCCGGTTCACGCTCAGCGCGCGGTGGATCGACCCGGCGGCCACGGTTTGGCCATCGGAGGAGATCGCGATGCAGCTCGCCCACTCTTCCGTCCCCTGTTTCCAGGTATCGACGATCGCGCCGTCGAGACGGTAGAGGGTCAGGATGCTCTCGGTCGAGCCGGCGGCGACCATTCGGTCGTTGGGCAGGGGGCGCAGGGTGCTGACCACCCCCGCTTCGAGCTTGGCCCGCCTCAGGGGCTTCTCCGCCTCTTCGTCCCACCAAAGGATCTCGTTGTCGAAGGCGCTGCTCACGAGCTGGCCCGTGTCGGGTGTGAAGGCGACCGCGTAGATGGGCGTCTTGTGCGCCCGGAGCCGGTGCTTCAGGCGGACCACGACCGGCTTTTGGGTCAGTCTCCGCTCCTCCTGGAGGCCGCCGCCGGCCAGCGTCGCGTCGTACTCGTTCCGCTTCTGGGCGTCGATCAGCGTCTCGAACGCCTCGTTGATCCGCGCCATGTTCTCATGGGCGTGAGGATCGTCGCTGACGTCCGGATGATGCCTGCTGGCCAGAAGCCGGTAAGCCTTGCGGATCGTGTTCGGATCGGACTTGGGGCCGACGCCGAGCACTTCGTAATAGGTGGAGGTAAGGGTTTCCAAGTGCCTTGGGACTAAGCCTCTATTCTGGCTGATCCCGTATTCCTACGGCGAGGGCAAGGCTCCCGTTAGAGCGAAATCCAGCTCAATGGGTGCCGGCGCCGAGGATCCCTTCGCGGCTCCCGGCGAGCCCCATCAGCGCGCGGATCCGCTCCTCGGTCGGCGGATGGGTGCTGAGGAGCGACGAGCCCTGTCCGCTCAACCGAAGGGGATTCACGATGTACAGGTGCTGGGTCGCACGGTTGGCGACTTCGAGCGGATCGGGGTCGCTGGCGATCTTGCGCAGCGCGTTCGCCAGCCCTTCGGGATAGCGGGTCATTTCGGCGGCGGTGGCGTCGGCGAGGAACTCCCGCTTGCGGCTGACCGCCATCTCCAGCAGGACGGCGAAGATCGGAGCGAGGATCGCGAGCACCAACCCCATGACCAGGAAGACGATCTGCAACTGGCCTTCGTCCTTGCTCCGCCGACGCCCTCCGCCGTACCACAGGGACCGCAGGAACACGTCCGCCAACAGCGGGACCAGGCCGGCGATGATCGCGATCACGGTCATGAATCGGATGTCGTAGTTGCGGATATGGGCCATCTCGTGCGCGACCACGCCCTGGAGCTCGTCCCGGTCCAGTTTCCGAAGCAGGCCCGTCGTGACCGCAACGACCGCGTGCTCGGGATCGGGGCCGGTGGCGAACGCGTTGGGCGAGTCGTCGTCGATCACCATCACCTTAGGCATGGGAAGCCCGGAGGCGATCGCCATCTCCTCCGCCACGTTCCGCAGCATCTGGTGCTCCTGGGGAGTCGCCTCGCGGGCGCGCGACATCGCGAGCAGGATGCCCGAGCCTCCCTTGAGCGCCACGAGCGAGCCGATCAAGCCGAGCAGCGAGGCGCCGGCCGTCCCCACGAACCATAGGTCCGGCTCGTAGTACCCCACGAGGGCCGTCCCGAGGGCAGCCAGCAGGAGGATAAGGAAGAACGCAAAGACGAGGCTTCCCCTTTTGTTCGCGGCGATCTGTTCTTGTAGTGTGCGTCGCATTTCGGCGTACGGCAAAGCATACGTTGCCCGACGCTGAAAGGATGCGGTCTTCTCAAGACCCGCGGACGAGCCTCTCCGCTTCCTCTCGGAACTCCAGCATGTGCCGGTAGAGCCGGAACTGGACGAGGGCCCGGGTCCGGTTCAGCTCCGGCGGATCCTTGGGACCGAGTTTGAAATAGGTGTCGCCCCTGAGCCAGTCGGCCAGGAAACGGATCGCGAGCTCCATCACCATGGCCAGGCAGGAGGCGGCCATCAGCGACCGCTCCTCCTCTCCGATCTCTTCGAACGCCTCGACAAAGCCCCGGGTGACAGCGGCGAAGACATCGCGGTCGATGCCGATCCTCGACAGGTCGGGCTCCTTCTCGCCCGCCACGTTGACGAGCGAGCGGATCATGTCGCCGTAGTCGGCGAGCCAAGTGAAGACCATGATCGTGTCCAGGTCCACGAGGGCTTTCACCTTGCCCGTGTTCGAATCGAACAGGAAGTTCTCCAGCTTGGGGTCGCCGTGGATCAACGTGGGTTTCAGCCGGCCCGCCCTGACCGCGTCCCAGAGGCTCATCGCCACCTTCTCCTGGTCGAGCGCGAGGCGGATCGCCTCCTCGACCTCGGGGTCGCTTCGTCTCGCCCGGTAGCCCTGAGGGTCGATGGCTACAACGAACATCCTGCCGGTGCTCTCTCGCAGGAGCGGATCGTCCGGCAGGAACGCGGCGGCTTCCTCCAGGCTTCGGCTTTCGGCCAGCACCGACTTCAGTTGAGCGTAGTAGAGCC
>DASWVS010000452.1:0-10085 GCA_036401135.1 Fimbriimonas sp. | reverse complement strand
AAAGAGGTCGAGGACGGCGCTTGGGGGGTCTTTCTCGGCCCGCACATTGTGTTCCGGCTGCAGCCGGAACACAATGAATGACAGACCGATGCGTCCACCATGTCTCCGAACGGGTGTTCACCATCTCTCCGGTCCACACAGAAGGAGAGGGGTTGGGGTGAGGTTTCGCCGTCGCGAAGCGAACGCGGGCCACCAACGCCGTTGCCTCAGCAGCCTCGGACGATCGGGGATCGGGGGTGCGGCGTCTCCGCTGCTGAGGCTTTGCGGGTGCCGCCGATGGAGAGCGAAGCTTCGGCAGCGGAAGCGTCTGTCGCAAACTCGAAGGCTGGCGAGGCTGCCGAGGCAACGACTGGGGGAGTCCGGGAGCGGAAGACGCTCGCAGGCCGGCGGGAGCTTCGCGTCTGCGACCCCTCATCCCAACCCTTCCCCCTCGGGGAGAAGGGCTTCCGGAGGTGAAGTTCGAGTTCCTTTGGGTGGCAGGATAAAGCGCATCTTCTTGACGCGCCGGGCGACAAGCGCTTTCGATTCCTCGCATCGATCGCGAAGTAAAGTGAAGGTTGGCCATGCCGTTCACGCGCACTTACTGCAACCCGCTTCCGCTTCCCGACTACCCGGCTGGAGGGTCGACGCGGCAGACGCGCAGGGACCAGGGGTGGATCCGGAGCGCGAAGGCCGACTACCGGGAGACGGCGGACCCGACGGCGCTGTACCACGACGGCAAGTGGTACCTCTACCCGTCCTGCGGGATGGCCTACGTGAGCGAGGATTTCGTCACGTGGCGGCACCACCGGATGGAGCCGTACTCGATCTATGCGCCGACCGTCCACGAGATCGGAGGTCGGTTCTACCTGACCGGCAACTCGGACCGGATGTACGTCTCCGACAACCCTCTCGGCCCGTTTCGGGAGCTGGGGGAGATGACCGACCACGACGGCAAAGCCTTCCGATGGGTCGATCCGATGCTGTTCCGGGACGACGACGGGCAGGTGTATGCGTACTGGGGCTCGGGCGCGCCGGGCATCTATGGAGCGGAGGTCGATCCCCACCAGCCGAACCAGATCACGACCCCTCCCAAACTCCTGATCGGCTACAACCCCGCCCACGAATGGGAGCGGTACGGGAACTCGAACGAGGACAAGGGGACGAACTGGAACGAGGGGGCGTGGATGCTGAAGCACCAGGGCCGCTACTACCTCACGTACAGCGGGCCTGGGACGGAGTGGAGCACTTATGCCATGGGCGTCTATGTGTCGGACCACCCGCTGGGTCCGTTCGCCTACGCGCGGCGGAACCCGATCCTGCGAACGACGGAGGGGCTGGTGCACGGACCGGGGCACGGTTGCATCGTGCCGGGGCCGAACGGCACGCTCTGGGCGTTCTACACCTGCCTGGCGAGGGTGGACCACAAGTTCGAGCGGCGGGTCGGGGTCGATCCGGCGGGGTTCGACGAGGAGGGGAACCTGTTCGTGCGGGGGGCTTCGGAGCGTCCCCAATGGGGGCCGGGCGTGCTCGCGCATCCGGAGAGGGGGAACGACGCCGGCCTGGTGCCGGCGACGATCCTGAAGATCGCGCGGGCGAGCAGCGAATCACCCGGACGTGACGCGATGTACGCGGTCGACAACGGCATCCGAACGTGGTGGGAAGCGGCTCCGGACGACCGGGAGCCCTGGCTGGAGGTCGACCTGCGAAGCGGCGGCAGGGATGCGTTCAACGTGGCGGCGATCCGGATCCTGTGGCGGGAGCCGGGGCTGAACTTCGCGAAGGGGGTTCTGCCAGGGCCGGTGGGCTACCTTCTGGAAGGGCGTATCGGCGACGGCCCCTGGCGGGTCCTGCTCGATCGGCGCGAGAGCGCGACCGACCTGCTCATCGACTACCGGACGTTCGAGCCGACGCTCGCCGACCGGCTCCGGCTCACGGTGGTGAAGACGGCGAAGGGGATCGGCGTCGGAGTGATCGAGTTCACCGCCTTCGCCGCCTTATAATGGCTGTATGTTCGGCTCGCTCCTCGCCGCGCTGGTCTTCGCCCAGCCCGGATACGCGCAGTGGTCGCGGGGACCCTCGAAGGATCCAGCCTATTTCCCGATCGCGGTGTGGCTGCAGCAGCCGAAGAACGCCAAGCGGTTCCAGCAAGCGGGGATCAACCTGTACGTTGGGCTGTGGCAGGGGCCGACGGAGGAGCAGCTCAAGGATCTTAAGGCGGCGGGGATGCCCGTCATCTGCGATCAGAACGAAGTCGGCCTGAAGCACCTGGACGACCCGACGATCGTCGCCTGGATGCACAACGACGAGCCCGACAACGCCCAGGCGAAGCCCGGCGGCGGATGGGGTCCCTGCATCCCTCCGCAGCGGATCGTCGACGACTATCGGGCGCTGAAGGCGAAGGACCCGAGCCGTCCGATCTTCCTGAACCTCGGGCAGGGGGTGGCGAACGACAGCTGGGTCGGAAGGGGCGAGGGGGCGAGCCTCAAGGATTACGAGACGTACGTCAAAGGGGCGGACATCGTGTCGTACGACGTGTACCCGGTCGCAGGACTCGGCAAGCCGGACCTGTGGTTGGTGGCGAAGGGCCTGGACCGGTTGGCGGGATGGACCGAAGGGAAGAAGACGCTCTGGAACTGCATCGAGACCGGCCGGATCGACCTCGACAGCTCGCCGACCCCGGAGCAGGTCCGATCGCAGGTTTGGATGTCGCTGATCCACGGGTCGAAGGGGCTGATCTACTTCGTGCACCAGTTCAAGCCGACCTTCAACGAGCACGCGCTGCTCGACGATCCGGCGATGCTGGCGGAGGTGACGCGGACGAACGGCCAGATCCGATCGCTGGCGCCGGTACTGAACTCGCCGACGGTTAGGGCCGCCGGTGTGGAAGGAGCGGTCGACCTGATGGCGAAACGCCATGAAGGCGACCTGTATGTTTTCGCGTGCGGCATGAAGAACGAGCCTGCGCGGGGCAAGTTCACGCTTCGGGGGCTGCCGAGGAACGCAACGGCGGAGGTTCTGGGCGAGGGTCGAACGGTCAAGGTCGTCGATGGCAGGTTCGACGACGACTTCGGCCCGTTCGAGGTCCACCTTTACCGGGTCCGCCAGTAGGGCCGGACCTGCGTGTCCGTAAGCTTCTCCCCCTCCCGCTCGGTTGGGCGCTGCTCTCGCACCGCGACCGCTTCAACGACATCGAACCGCCTCCGTGGGTCGCATCTCCGCCGGGCTAGTGGCAGCCGGCGGATCGCCCCTTTCGGTGGCAAAAGTCGCGAAATCCGAGGCGGCGAAGATAGGGAGATCGAGAAGTGACATACAATGGCATCTCTCTTGGTGAGATCTCTTGATTTCGAGGTGACGGTATGCGAATTCTCAATCCTGCCTGGCTTCCGAACTGCCGGATGTCGCGGATCATCACGCACTGGACTGCGGGCGAACACAAGTGCTCTGCCTTGGACAAGGCCCACTACCATTTCCTGATCGAGGACGACGGCCGGGTGGTGAAGGGCACCCACAGCATCGCGGACAACGTGGCGACCAACGACGGCAACTACGCGGCGCACACCCTGAGATGCAACACGGGATCGATCGGCGTCGGCGTCTGCTGCATGGCGGGAGCCAAAGAGAAGCCGTTCCATGCCGGCAAGTGCGCGATGAACATCGTTCAGTGGGAAACTATGGCGACGGTCGTCGCCGAACTGTGCGACCGGTACCAGATCCCCGTCACCCCTTACACCGTGCTCGGACATGGGGAGGTCCAGACGAACCTCGGGATCGGACAACTGGGCAAGTGGGACCCGATGGTCCTGCCTTGGGACCTCAACCGCCCTCCCCTCGAGGTCGGCAACGCGTTTCGGGATCTGGTGCGGTCGAAGATGGCGCCGGCTCCGGAGCCGCCGGAGGAATCGAGGCCGCAGGTGAAGATCCAGATCGAAGGCGAAGAATACGACGGCATCCTCGACGATGGCACCAGCTTCGTCCGGCTCAGGACCGTCGCCGGCTCCCTGGGATGGACCATCGCCCGTCTCGAAGGCGACAAGGCGGATGTGCTCGTGGGAGACAAGGTCCACACGCTGGACTTCATCAACGAGAAAGGGATCGGGTACGCCGAGACGCGCGACATCGCCGCCATCCTCGGACGGCCCATCTCCTGGAAACCGTCCCGCCGACTCGTCGTCGTGGGCTGATTCGCCCGTCGGCGGCAACACCGGGCGACGGTCGTGCGTCAAACATCCGGCATGAAGTGGATCACGATTCTGAGGACCATCCACCGGTACTGGAAAATGGCGCACGATCCTCGCACCCCGCCGTCGGTGCGCTACCTGATCTACTTCGGCATCTTCTACTCGCTGGCTCCTTTCGACCTCCTCCCGGACTGGGTTCCCGGGTTGGGACTGATCGACGACGCGGCGATTCTGCCGGGCGTGATCGCCGTCTCGATGCTGCTGATCCCTCGCGAGGTCAAAGAATCGGAGGATCTGAAGGAACATCGGGAGATCGAGCGCAGCCAGGAGAAGGCGATCGAGGTCCGCCCGGAGCACGAGAAGCCGAAGGCGTCGGCAGGTTGATCGCCGAAAGGCCCAGCGCGAAACTCTTTCGCCCCGTTCGGCGTGGGAAGGAGCGTGAACAAGGTTCCGCTGAAAGCGATCCTCGCGTTGCTCGGCGCCCTCCTGTACGGAGCGTCTCCGATCGATTTGGTTCCCGACATCCTTCCGCTTCTGGGGTTGGTCGACGACGCGCTGGTGATCCCGCTGCTGATTTTGGCGGCCATCATCCAGATGCGAAAGGCGCCTTTGCGCCAACGGATCCCCGTCAAGGTTCGCAGGTAGGGGTTGTCAACGGGTCTCGCCCGTGGTATGTTGTAGATATCGCGTCCGAGAAGCGATTTATTGTAGGAGAGGCCCGTTTGCTATGTTCTTGCTTCGTTACGTCTTGGTAGCCTTGGCACTCGCGATTCCGTTGACTACCGCGGTGTCGTCCGGAGGCGAGGTGTCCAGGATGGATGCGCCCCAACTGCCGATGTCGCTCTCGGCCGAGGGCCACACGAAACGAACAAACCGGGCGACGCAGGTCGCCTCGTGCGCGCTGGTCGCGATCGGGCTTTCGACGATGTTGCGGCGGCGACACCGCCACCTCTAGCTAGTCGAAGAGCGTCCGGACGAACTCCTGGGGCTTGAAGTCCTTGATGTCGTCCACCTTTTCTCCCGTCCCGATCAGCTTGATCGGGATCTTGAACCGGTCGTAGACGCCGATGAGCGCGCCCCCCCGGGCGGTGCCGTCGACCTTCGTCAGGACCAGCCCTGTCACTCCCGCTGCCTTCGTGAACTCTTCCGCCTGCCGGATCGCGTTTTGCCCCGTATTCGCGTCGAGCACCAACAGGATCTCGTCCGCCTTGCGCCCGAGCGCCTTCTCGACGGTTCGGCTGACCTTGGAGAGTTCCTGCATCAGGTTCTCCTTGCTGTGCTGCCTGCCTGCGGTGTCGGCGAGCACGAAGTCGGCTCCCCGGGCTTTGGCCGCCTGGATGGCGTCGAAGATGACGGCGCTGCTGTCGGCTCCCGGCCGGTTCCGCACGATCTCCGAGCCGGTTCGCTGCGCCCAGACCTCCAGTTGCTCGATGGCGGCGGCGCGAAACGTATCGCCGGCGGCGAGGATCACCTTGAAGCCGTTCTTGGTGAGAAGCTTCGCCACCTTGGCGATGGTGGTCGTCTTGCCGACGCCGTTGACGCCGACGAACAGGAACACGGTGGGGGACTCCTCGCTGATCTCCAATCCGACCGCCTGTTGCTGCCCGAACCTCGTGGCGATCGCCCGCTTCAGGCGGTCCTTGATGCCTTCGGAATCGGTCACCTTCTCGTCGCGGATCGCGCGCCGAAGCTCGTCGAGGATGTCGTGGGCCGTCGCCACGTGGGTGTCCGACTGCAGGAGCGCTTCCTCCAGCTCGTCGTAGAACTCCTCGTCGATGACGCCGCGCCCCATGAGGCGGTCCACACGATCCATCAAACGCCGGAACATATGGGGGAGAGGATACCGGTGTTACGACGACCGGGTCGGCCGCTTCAATCCTTCAGCGCGAGGCGCCGCCGCTTGCCCCGCAGGCGGAGCTTCAGCAGGTCTCGGAGCATCTTAGCCCCGTCCCGGAGGACGCTGACCTTCGATCCCTCCTGGTGGCGCCAACGGATCGGGACCTCGTCGATCCGGTAGCCCAGGTCGCGGGCGATCATCAGCGCTTCGATGTCGAACGAGAACCCGTCGAGGGCGCAGCGGCGGAAGATCTCGCGCGCCGCCTCGCGCCGGAACATCTTGAATCCGCACTGGGTGTCGTCGATCCCGCGGACCGCCAGCATCTGCACGGCCTTGTTGAAGCCTCGGCCGAGCATCTCGCGGTACCACGGCTGACGGATCTCGAGCTTGCTCTCCCGGAGAGGGCGGCTGCCGATCGCCACGTCGGCGCCCTCGCGGATCCGGGGCAGCAGCTTCTCGGTCTCCTCCTGGGGCGTCGCCAGGTCCGCGTCGCAGAACAGGACGACCTCTCCCTTGGCGGCGAGGACTCCCTGACGGACGGCGTACCCCTTGCCTCGGTTCGGGTGGTGCTCGAGAAGCGAGAAGTGGGGATGGTCCCGCGCGAACGCTCGAACGACAGCGCCCGTCGCATCCTTGCTGCCGTCGCTCACGATCGTCACGTCGAATGCGTAGTCCTGGGCGATGTAGTATTCGTGCAGCCGGGCGAGGGTTCTCGGAAGCCGCTCTTCCTCGTTGTACGCCGGCACGACCACGCTGAGATAAGGGGAATCCAACGATCGCGAAGTGTACCGCTACCGGCGCATCCCAACCTTACGAGGAACCTGGCGGCCGGAAAGGGGTCTGAACCCCAGAGACCTGGTAAAAACACCAGTTCTGCCATTCGTCGACGGCTGGTCTAGTAACAAGGACCCACGGAACCGCGTTTCACTATTGACACCTTGTCGCCGTTTCGGTAGAACAAGGTGTTGGAGCCACGGATGGGTTCCTGACAATTTGGCAGGGGCTAAAAGGATAGCGGCCAAAGGAAGGGAAAACGGCTGGGGTTCCATCGGAGGGATCAACATCTATGACTAAGAAAATGCTCGTCATCGCCGGCGCGATGACCCTCGCAGCTTTCGCGACTGCCCAGACCAGCGGCCCATCGGGCGTTTCGGCGCGCATCGGCGCCGTGTGGCCCAGCGAAGGCGACACTCTCTTCGGCATCGGGCTCGACTACAAGTTCCAGTCGGTTCCCGTCGAGCCGGCTCGCAACGCCTACTGGTCGTACCTCGGCGCTTCGATCGACTACTACGGAGAGGACGGGGACAACTACAACATCCCGCTCGCCATCACCTACAACGTCCGCAGCAACCAGCTCGTCTTCGCGGCGGGCCTGAGCTACAACTTCCTTCGCCTCGGCGGCAACGACGACAACGGCCTCGGCGCCACCCTGTCGGCGTCGTACGACTTCGGCGAGTCGGAAGTGCCCGGTCAGACCCCCTTCTTCGTCCAGGCGAAGTACTTCTTCACCCCGGACAGCGACGCGAACGCGCTCGGTCTCTACCTCGGAGCCCGCTTCTAAACCCAGCCGGCACCGGACGCCCCTGCAGGCCTCGCCCGCAGGGGCGTTTTTTCGCGTTCAAGGCGCTTCCTGGACGACGAACATATTGCTCAGCCCCCGGCCCGTCGGGACCACCATGGTGCCGCGGTAGTAGAGGCACGTCGACCCGCCCCCGTCGAGGCTGACGGCATCGACCACGCCCCGCGAGCGCATCGCGTTGCCGAACTGGCTCAGCGTCACGTTGTTCGGCGTCGCCATCAGGACCAGCTTGCCCGCGGAGGTGATGCCGACCCCCGTGCGCGACGCGCTTCCCCAGATGCGCGGATCGCGAAAACGCTGGGCCTTGGGGTTGGGATTCACCTTGCCGTTCGAAATCAGGCGCACAGCGCCCCTCAGCCCGAAGCGGTATCCCTCCCAGTCGACGGCGCGCAGGTAGGGCCGATCGATGATGCTCACGTTGCCGAGGTAGTCCACGGCGAGCGCCGAGCCGCGGTTCCCCTTCGCGACGAGTTCGCCTTCGATGAGCACATCGGCGACCGGCGTGCCGATGCCCGGAGCGAAAAAGGTGCCGGTGATGGCGGCCGCCGGCTGCACCAGCGAGACCAGCGACCAAGGCGACGTAAGCCCGTCTACATGGATCGTTTTGGCCTGGACCCGCTTCGAGGAGAGGTCGGCGGTCACGGAGTGATAGACGGCGGAGCTCCGTCGGAACGATGCGTAGGCGACCGGCCGGTAGACAGGTTTGGCTACCGCAGCGGCAGAGATCATCGTCAACAAGAGGCTCATCGCAATCGTCGGAACACCGCTAACTACGGCGTTTCCCATCGTCGTGTAGCGATTGACGACCCGCAACCCTGCAAGGATCACCGAATTCGCACGATTCGCACACTAAACGCTAAGTCTGTGCCGGTCTCGCAGATCCATAGCAATTAGCACTTCGGTGAAGCATCATCGCGGACGAGGCCGCGGTATGCCGACTGCCGCTATACTCGCCGCGCACGGGCCGCGAATACCCGGCGACGATTCCCTCGACGGCCCGAAGCGCCACAGTACCGAACGAGCGCGAATCCGAGGACATGACCGCGTTGTCGCCGACCACGAATATCCGACCCGGCGGAACCCTTCGCCAGCGTGCCCAGCCCCGGCGCTCGCCGACTTCCAGGGCCTTCGGCGAGGCGGCAAGGAACCAGTCGCCGTCTCTCGTCCGCACCTCGCAGTAGACATCGCCGGGAAGGTAGAGGGCGCGTTTGACGCACCGCGTCCCTCCGCGCCGGAATACGACGACGTCCCCGCGTCGGACGGCGCCCTCCGAGCGGTCGAGGAGCGCGAACTGCCCGTTCCTGAGGGTGGGCTCCATCGAGTCGCCGCGTACGACGATGAAGGGGTAAGGTTGGAACCTCGTCAGGACCCAGGCCGCGATAACCCCTAAAAGAACCAGAAAACTCCTCATGTCCACCTCCAACCACTGCAAGCGATCTGTGCCGGCTATGGGTCAAGAGAAGGGGTTCTAGAGCCCTGATACTTCCTTGCCGATTCTTCGTTTCGAAGAGGGGCTACAGGTCCAGGGGTAACCCGGAAGCGATAACTTCCATTACCGGGGCGTACCCGCGGAAAGTTCCAACTGCGGCGTCGGCGTAAAACGAAAAAGCGCCGAAGGTTCGACCTTCGGCGCTTCAAACGTCCCGCGGCTACTTGTTGTCGGCGGTGATCCCCTTCCAGTCGTCGGTCCGGAAGGGCGACGCAGGAAGGCCGGCTCCGTTCACAAGGTTGACGTCGGGGTTGTCCGACCATCCGTAACGGACCGCCACCGGCTTCGGAACCTGGGGCGACGATACGATGACGGTGTCCCCCGAGATCCGAGCGTTCGCCCAGACGAATTTTCGATCTTCACCGGCGATCGAGAATCCAGCGATCGGACGGCCGTCGGAGGATTTGAGGCCCTTGGCGTGGTCGAAGGCGATCCTCGCTTCCGATCCCACGGCCTTCAGCGACCGGTAGAGCGGGCCGCTGTACTCGATCCTCTTCCCGTAGTCTTTGGCGAGGGCCCACAGAGCCAAGCGACGCCCCACGTCGCTCTTGTTTCGCGGGTGGATGTCGTTCGCCTCGCCGATGTCGATGATCGTCGCCATGCCCGTGTTCGGCAGCTTCAGCGTCATCGTCTGAGCTTCCCGAAGCTCCGCCCATGCGCTCTCGACGGGCCCTTCGTTGCGCGCCATGAAGTTGGCAAGCTGAACGAAGTAGAACGGGAAGTCGTGTCCCCATCGCTTCCGCCAGTCCTGGATCATGAGCGGGAACAGCTCTCGGTACTGATAGGCTCGCCCCGCGTTCGATTCGCCCTGGTACCAGATCGCTCCCCGGATGCCGTAGGGGATCAGCGGCGCGATCATGCCGTTGTAGAGGCCGCCCGGCACCCAGCCTTCGCCCGGTCCGAACGGCGTCTGCGGAGCCGGCCCGAGGTCCTGCGGAGGCGGAACGAGCTCGGCTTCTACCTGATATCGCCAGTCGCCCGCGAGCGGGAGCTTCTCAGTTCCGTCCGAAAGGAACATCT
>DASWVS010000451.1:0-3405 GCA_036401135.1 Fimbriimonas sp. | reverse complement strand
GCCACATAGAGGGGAATGCCCTGGCGCTTGAGGCTCAGCAGCATCTCCGGCACGTGCGGGTAGAGGCGGTTCTCGCGCCACCCGACGGTCGAGAACCTCTTTCGGTACAGCGACACGCCCTCCTCGGCCCGGGTCTCGCCGACGAGTTGGGCGAACGACTGACGGATCGGCGGGCCGACGCACCACTCCAGGTCGCGAGGTTCCGGGGGCCGGTGGCCAAGCTGTTCGAGCGCGTGGCGGAGGCAGTTGACGATTCCCTCGAACGAGTCGGTGAGCGTGCCGTCGAGATCGAACAGGACAGCGCTTGGAGGCAGCACAGGACCATCGTCGCAGGCGCGCGACGAAGCCGGCTCGAACTCGCCACGCCTCACTCTGGTAAAACCCCCCTTATGCTCCTCGAAGGCAAGAAGGGCCTGGTTCTGAACGTGGTCAACGACCGATCGATCGGTTGGGCGATCGCCGATCTGGCGAACCGGCACGGCGCGACGGTGGGCATCGGGGTCCAGAACGATCGGTTCTTCTCCAAGGTCGAGAAGCTGGTCGAGGGGCGGGAGCGCTTCGACCTGCTGACGATCGACTTCACGATCGAGGAGGACTATGCGAGGCTGAGACAGGAGGCGGAAGAGAAGTACGGAAAGCTCGACTTCCTCGTCCACGCGGCCGCCTTCGCGCCAAAGGACTCCATGTTCGGCCGGTTCAAGGACATCACGTTCGCCGATTTTGCCACCGCGATGCAGATCAGCGCCCATTCGCTGATCCGGCTGTGCGGAGAACTCGAGCCGATCATGAACGACGACTCCAGCATCGTCGCCTTGAGCTATCTGGGGAGCACGCGCGCCACGCCGGGCTACAACATGATGGGAATCTGCAAGGCGGCGCTCGAGGCCGAGGTTCGATATCTCGCCCTGGACCTCGGCGAGCGGGGGATCCGGGTCAACACGGTGTCCCCGGGACCGATCCGGACGTTGGCGGCGATGGGTGTCCCTGGCTTGCAGGAGAAGATCCGCCACGTGTTCGAGCGGGCTCCCCTGCAGAGGGAATACGGCCAGGAGGAGGCGGCCAAGAGCGCGGTCTACTTCCTGAGCGATCTGAGCCAGGGCGTCACGGGCCAGATCCTGTTCGTCGACAGCGGCTACAACATCGCCGCGACGTAGCGCCGCCCACCCGGGCGGCGACTGCGCCCCTGTGCCGACGGTCTCCGGCCGTCCGGCTAGACTAAGATCAATTTGCGCCTTCTCACCGTCCCCAACTGGTCCTTTGGCCGCAGCAAGCTGCTGCTGCGCGCCTTCGAGGAGATCCTCGAGACGAGGCGCCTCAGCATCCACTACCTGAAGGCGGACGTGGACCATAACCGCACCGTCAGCGCGTTCAGCGGGGAGGAGGATGCGGTCCTGGAGGCCTTGATGCTGATGGCGGACCAGGCGTTCGACGCCATCGACCTGAACCGCCATACCGGCGTCCATCCTCGGATCGGCGCGCTGGACGTATGCCCGTTCCTTCCCCTCGACGCGCCCCAGGAGATGGCGCTTCCGACGGTGGAGCGTCTCGCCGCCCTGCTGGCCGCACGGCATGGGGTCCCGATCTACCTGTACGAAAAGAGCGAGCGAGGACGGCACGAGGCCGACCTGCCTTCGCTGAGGAAAGGGGGGTTCGGAGGGCTGTTGGGGCGGCTCCTGACTCCCGACTTTGGACCCCAGTTCGCGCATCCCCGGCTGGGTGTGACCGTCATGGGCATCCGCGATTTTCTGATCGCGATGAACGTGAACCTGCGGCACGCGAGCCCGATCCCGGCCAATGAGATCGCCAGAACCATCCGGAGGCTGCGCGGGGAGGGCGATCCCCGGTTTCTCGGGGTGCGCGCGCTCGGTTTTGCGCTGGGGAGCCGGGAGATGAGCCAGGTTTCCATGAATCTGACGCTCCCGGACCTGACGCCGGTCGACCCGATCGTGGAGTGGATCCGCGTGGAGGCGTCGAACTACGGTACGACGATTAGGGGGACGGAACTGATCGGGGTGATCCGGGAGAAGGACCTTCCGACCTCGACCCACTTGAGGGTCAAAGACCCCCAGATCATCGGAGGGATGTGAATTGCGGCGGGATACCTACGACATCGGCTTCCTCGGCGGCGGGCAGCTTGCCCGGATGTCGATCCAGGCGGCGCAGCGGATGGGACTGCGATGCCTCTCCCTAGACCCGGGAGAGGACACGCCCGCGTCGCACATCGCGGACGCGGTTGTCGGTCGGCTCGACGATCCGGAGAAGATCGCCCAGATCTTCGAATCGTGCGAGCGCGCGACGCTCGAAAACGAGTTCATCCCCGCCGAATCGATTCGGCAGGCGCTGCGATCGAGCGGCCGATCTCCCGAAGCTCTCGTTCCAGGGGTCGAGACGCTGGCGACGATCCAGGACAAGCTTCGGCAGCGCTCGGCACTCAAGAACGCCGGGGTTCCTTCGCCGCGGGCGGTTCCGATCGACGGCGGGCTGCCGGACCTGCCGTTCCCCATGGTGCTGAAGGCGCGTTTTGGCGGATACGACGGCAAGGGGACGCGCTATGCCCGGAACGAGGAAGAGTTTGGGACTCACCGGCCGCTTTGGGAGAAGGGCGGGTGGATGGCGGAAGAGTTCGTGCCGTTCCGGCGGGAACTGGCGGTGATGGTGGCGTTGTCCGCCACCGAGAGCGCGGTCTACCCCACGATGGAGACCGTCCAAACGAACCATGTCTGCGACCTGGTGTTTCCTTGCGACGCCGACGGCTCGGCGGTCGCCCTCGATGCCGTACGCGCGGTCGGGGGGATCGGGCTGTTCGGCGTGGAGCTGTTCGAGACCCGCAAAGGCGAGATCCTTGTCAACGAGATCGCGCCCCGGCCGCACAACACGGGCCACTATACGCTCGATTGGGGGGCGACGAGCCAGTTCGAGCAGCACGTCCGCCTCACGCTCGACCTGCCCCTCGGCGAGATCGCCGGCCAGGCCGTCTGCATGGCGAACCTTCTCGGGCGAGAAGGAACGTTCGACCTGCGAGCCGCCATCCGCCGCGCCGTCTCCGATCCCGGCGTCCACGTTCACTGGTACGGGAAGGCGGAGCAAAAGCCGGGTCGAAAGATGGGCCACCTCAACGTCGCCGGAGGCCCGGACCTCGTTTCGCGGGCGGTGGCCGCGAGGGAACGCTTCTTCGGCCCCAGCGGGGTTTGATTGCGATTCGAAGGATCGGTCCGAATGCTTCGCGCCTCTCGTCCGTCATACTCAGTGACACAGGAAGCCATCTATCGATGAATGCCCTTTTGATTGCCATTCCTTTGCTCTCGGCGATGGTTCAGCCCCAGGCGAAGGTTCTCGTTAAAGTCGACGCGAAACCGAACGAAGTCATCACCGGCGAGCGCAGTTTCAAAGTCACGGTGCAGTCCG
>DASWVS010000450.1:0-6338 GCA_036401135.1 Fimbriimonas sp. | reverse complement strand
CCTGCTGCATCTCGTCCCAGGTGGGCTGCCCCATGGGCTGCAAGTTTTGCGCGACGGGCCTGGGCGGCTTCGACCGCAACCTGGAGGCCGGCGAGATCGTCGGGCAGTACCTGCTGCTTCAGCGCACCAGCCCGCGGCGGATCTCGCACCTCGTGTTCATGGGAATGGGCGAGCCCCTCCTGAACCTGCCCAACGTTCTCAAAGCGGTGCGGCTCCTCCACGACGAGGTCGGCATGTCGTACCGCCACCTGACCGTGAGCACGGTCGGGATCGTGCCCCAGATCCGGAAGCTGGCGGAGGAGAAGCTGCCGATCCATCTCGCGCTCTCGCTGCACTCGCCGATCGACGAGGTTCGGAACCGCCTGATGCCGGTCAACCACAAATGGCCCGTCGCCGAAGTGATGGACGCCATGAAGGCCTACCACCGGGCGACCGGCCGCAAGATCACGATCGAGTACCTGCTGATCAAAGGGATCACCGACACCCCCGAGCAGGCGGAGGCGCTGGCGAGGCTCGTGCGCGGAACGCCGAGCGTGATCAACCTGATCCCGTTCAACTGGGTCGACACGGAGCAAGGCTTTGCCCGCCCCGAGCGGAACCGGGTGAGGGCGTTCCGCCAGGTCCTCGAGTCGAGGAACGTCAACGTCACGGAACGGGTCGAGCGCGGGCACGAGATCTCGGCGGCATGCGGGCAGCTGGCAGGCCAGCACCTTGGGAAGTTCGCGAAGCCGCCGTCGGTGCGGCTGCCGATGGCAGGATGAGGAGAAGCGCCTGGTGGAACCTGGGGATCCTGGCGTTGGGGCTGTTCGCGGCGTCCTGCGCCGACCGCGCGCCCGATCCGGCGCCGAAACCCTCTAAGGATCCGGAAGCCGCCTCGGCGGACAGCGGCCCTGGAAAACCGGCAGGCGCCGCGGAGGCCGAAACGGAGAAGGAGCGGAAGCCGTCCGCAAGCAAAGGGATCGAGCTTCCGAAGACGGTGAACGCGTCGCCCGGACAGGCGACACGCCTGGGACCTCCTCCGAAGCGATCGAAGCTGTGGACCGTCCGATGGAAGGGAGCGCGCATCGATTTCGGCGACGAAGGCAGGTTCTCCGGCTATATGGAACGGGTGACCGGATCCATCTACGACGACTTCGGCAAGGAAGCGAGCACGTTTCAAGGTCAGGCGGGCCAGGCCGACAAGGCGAAGGACATCCTGAGGCTCAGCGGACAGGTGAAGGTGGTCTCGAAACAGCACAAGGCAAGCCTCTTTTGTGACAAAGTGGAATACCAGCCGGATCGCAAGGTGATCCGGGCCGTCGGCAACGTGCGGATCGTCTCCGACAGCGGGACGCTCGACGCCGGCAACGAGATCCTTGCGACACCCGACCTGCGACGCGTCGCCACGCCGAACCTTTTCTAAGCTATGGAACGAAAGCTCACGACGACCCTGCTTGCGCTGGCGGCCTCGGTGGCAATGGCCCAGTTCGCGATCAACTTCAGGGACCAGGACGACAACCTTGCCGCCAGCGGCCCGGGCGGCGGTTCGCTCAGCCGGAAGGTCGCCGGCAACATCTCCCTCGTGCTCAAGGGAACCGCCTCCGCCAAGGCGAAGATCAGTTCGAAATCCCAGGGGCTCACGATCGCGGCCGGTTCGATCACCGCCGAGATCGTTCCCGCCGCGAACCAGCGACGGAGCCGGATCCAAACCGCGAAAGCGACCAACGGCGTCGAGATCGACAAGGACGTCCTCCTTAACGGCGCGCGGGAATCGACCGAGATCCGGGCCGCCTCGGCCACCTACGCGTCGGGTTCTGCCGAAGGCCGGCTCGACCTGGCCGGCTCGGTGAGCATCCGCAACGTCAACGAAGCCCGAAAGCAGACGTCGGTCGTCACCGGCACGAACGGGGTCGTCCTGGTCGACCCCGACGCCGCCGGCAACACGGCCGTCAGGACGGCGACCCTTTCCGGCCCTGTTCGCGTGAACGTGGTGGAAGAGGCGATGGCGAACCGCGCGGCGAGCAACTTCACGGCGACCGGCGACCGCCTCGTCTACCAGAACACCGCCAAGCCGGCCACCATCACCCTTACGGGCGACGTGAGGATCGTCGGCACCGGACCCAACATGATCGACACCCAGGGCGTGACCCGGGCCACGATCTTCCTGAACGAAAGGGGCGAGATGACCGAGTACGAGCTGAGCGGGGACCCTACGACCACGACCTACCGCAAGGGGGGTTCCGGCAGTTGAAGATCCAGGCGCGGGATCTCGTCAAGGTCTATAGGGGCCGGAAGGTCGTCAGCGGCGTGTCCTACGATATCGAGCAGGGCGAGATCGTGGGGCTGCTCGGGCCCAACGGAGCCGGGAAGACGACCACCTTTTACATGACGGTCGGCCTGGTGCGGCCGAACGCGGGCAGGGTCTTCTTCGACGACACCGACGTGACCCACCTGCCGATGTTCAAGCGGGCGCGCGCCGGCGTCGGCTATCTTCCGCAGGAGGCCTCGGTATTCCGCAAGCTGACAGTGGAGCAGAACCTCCAACTCGTGCTCCAGCTCGCCAAGCGGAGCCGCAAGGAGATCCGGGAGAAGATCGACGAGCTGACCCAGGAGCTGCATATCGGCCACATCCTGAAGAGCCAGGGGAACGTGCTCTCCGGCGGCGAGCGCCGTCGCGTCGAAATCGCGCGCGCTCTCGCCACCGAGCCCAAGTTCATCCTCCTCGACGAGCCGTTCACCGGCATCGATCCGGTGACGATCGAAGAGATCCAGGAGATCCTCCACAAGCTGCGGAACCGCAACATCGGCATCCTGATCACCGACCACAACATCTCCGCCACGCTGCGGATCACCGACCGGAACTACATCCTGATCGGCGGCGAGATCTACGCCAAGGGCAACGCCCAGGAGATCGCCAACAACGAAGGCGTCCGGAAGCACTACCTCGGCGAGCAGTTCGGGACCGACATCTTCGAGTTCCCCCGCCCCATCGAGCCGTCCGATGTGGACGATGTGGCGATCGAGGCCGCAGAGGGCGAAGAGAAGGACCAGGGCGAGGAGCCCGAGAAGTGACGCGGATTTCGGACGGGCAATGAGGACCGAATGCTGAGACTGCTCGACCGCCTCATCTACAGAGAGATCGTGGGGCCGTGGCTGTTCGGCGTCGGCCTTTTCACCGCCCTTATCATGGCGGGTACGTACCTTAACCGGCTCGCCGAATACCTCCAGAACAAGGTGCCGGTGGGACTGGTGCTGGAACTCAGCGCGCTGTTCATCCCCGCCATCCTCGTCAAGACGTTTTCGATGGCCGTCCTGCTGGCCGCGTTGCTCGCGTTCGGCCGGCTGAGCTCCGACAGCGAGATCGTCGCCCTGCGGGCCGGCGGGGCGAGCATCGCCCGGATCGTACGGCCGGTCATGGTCTTTTCGCTGGTCGTCGCCGTTTTCACCTTCGCTTTCAACGAAGCCGTGGTCCCCAACGCTACCGCAAGGTCGCTGGAGTTGATGAACCGAATCGCCAGCGAACTGAATCCGACGGCGCCCCGGCCGATCGCCTACACGGTGATGGAAAAGTCCAAGCTGAAGGCGTTCATCACGGCCGAGAACATCAGTCCGGCGACGAAGACGCTGAGCGGCGTTACGATCATCGCCTTCAACGACGAAGGGGACGAGACCTTCATGATGAAGGCCAAGGAGATTGCGGATCTCGACCTCAAGGATCCGAGCAGCTGGCGCGTGAGAGGGGGAGCCAGGTTGATTTCGGCCGACTTCCAGACCGTGGTGGACGTTCCGACCCAGATCTGGCCAACCCAGGTGCCCAGGCCCAACCAGCCGTTCGAGGAGGTGGTCAAACAGGGCCGGCCCGAGTTCGACGCGATGTCCATGACGCAGCTTCAGGAGCTGATTCGGGAGTCGAAGCGCCTCGGCAACCATTCCAAGCCCGACATCGCGAACTTCGAGTATGGGTATTGGAGCAAGATCAGCGTTCCACTGGCGGCGCTCGTTTTCGGCACCCTCGGCGCCGTCCTCGGCATCCGCGGCCACCGGACGGGCACTTCGACCGGCTTCGCCCTCTCGATCGCCATCATCTTCGGCTATGTGACACTCGCCAATTTTATGAACGTCTGGGCTATGGGAGGCGTAATTCCCGCATATGTGGCGAGCTTTACACCACTGGTCGTTGGAATGGTGGTTGCGCTCTTCATAATGTGGAAGAGGAACGGCTGAAGAAAGTTTGAGTCTGACGAGCGTTGGTTTTCTGGTCCTGATCGTGCTGGTGAGCGGCGGCATCGCGGTGCTGGCCGACTGGCTCGGTCGTAAGGTCGGAAAGAAGAAGCTGACGATCCAGACCCGCTGGTTCCGCCTCCGCCCGAAGGCGACCGCCAAGGTCTCCACGTTCCTTTCCGGCGTCGCGGTTTCCGCGTTCACCATCCTCTTCGTCTCCGCGGTCAGTTCGGACGTCCGCCAGTGGATCGCCGAGGGCCCGGCGGCGCTCGCCAAGCTGCGGATGACGCTGAGGGAACTCGACCAGGCGAAGACGACCAAGGACCAGCTCGACGACCAGATCTTCGTCAGCAGCGAGCGGCTCCGCCGTTCCGAGGCGACGATCGGCCGCCAACAGGCGCACGTCGCCAAGTTGAATCGGCAAACGAGCGCCCTGCAGACCCAGCTCCGGCGCTACGAGTCCAGCCTCGGTGCCGCCCAACGGCGCTACGACGATGCCCAGCGAAGCTACCGCGCCATCCAGGCCAAGCTCGCCCCCCTCCAGGCGCAGTTGAAGACCGCACAGGCCGACCTCGCCGCCGCCCGGAACAACCTTCGATCCGCCCAGGCGAACCTGAAGGAAGCCGAGTCGAACCTCGACAAAACCCAGAAGAACTACGTGATGTCGCAGCGCCAGTTCGAGGAGGCCGCGACGCAGGTCAAAGAGATGACGACCCAGGCTTTGGAAGCCGAGCACCGGGTCGACGAACTCGGCCAGCAGGTGAGGTCGCTCGAATCGCAGCGGCTGCTCGCCGAAACCGACTTGGAAAACGCCCAGAGGCGTCTGTCGAAGGTGCAGGAGGATCTCGTTCAGACGAGCATCGCCTACGAACAGCTGCAGGCCGAGCTCAACCAGACGCGGGTGAACTTCCAGAAAGCGGGCGGGGCGGTGGCGGTCAGCCGCTTCCAGCCTCTCATGTTCGGGCTGGGCGAAGAGATCGCCCGGCTCTCGCTCCCTCCTATGGCGACCGAGGAGGAAGCTCTCAAGGCGATCCGGAACCTCGTGGCCCTCGCCCAACGCACCGCCGAGGAGAAAGGCGCCGAAGCCCGTGGGCCGTTCCCGTCCGCCGGCATCTTCGAGCGCACCGATCCGACGACCCACCGGGTGTTCAAGCCGGAGGAGCTAGAGGAGCAGCTCGCAAAGAGCGTCGCCTACCAAGAGGACGGCCAGCTCCTGATCGCCGTCTCCACGCTGAACGCCTTTCGCGGAGAGCCGGTTTCCCTCGAGGTCGCCGTCGCCGAGAACCCGCTCGTGTACAAGGCTTCGGACGTGGTCGCCGAAGCCCGCGTGGACGGCAAGAAGGAGGAGTCGGTCATCCTAGGCCAGATCACCGACTTTGTTTCCAACCAGGTCAAGGAACAGGCGAGGCTCGACCGGATGATCGCCAAGCGCGGGGTCGAAGCCGGTTTCGGGTCGGTCCCCGTTTCCGAACTCTACGAGCTCGTCAACCGGGTCAAGACGGCGCGCCGCATGGTTCGCCTCCAGGCCGTCGCGGCGGCGGACACGCGTGCCGGCGACGCCCTCAAGCTGGACTTCCGGGTCAAATGATCGAAAAGACGGTCTTCGCCATCGATCCCGGAACGCAGAAGTGCGGCATGGCGATCGTCCAGCGCGTCTCGGAGGAGAAGGCCAAGCTGCTCTGGAGGTCCGTCGCGCCGACCTCGATGGTCGTGCCGAAACTCCACGAAGCCTACGCCGCCGCGCCCTATCAGATGATCATCGTCGGCAGCGGGACCCACTCGAAGCAGGTCGTCTCGACCATTCGCGAACACCTGCCCAGCATGGGGATCCTCGTCGTCGACGAAAAGGACACCACCTACCAGGCGCGCGAGCGGTACTGGGAGCACAACCCGCGCAAGGGCTGGCGGCGCATCCTTCCCGCCACCCTCCAGGTCCCGCCCGGGCCGGTGGACGACTTCGTTGCCCTGATCCTGGCGGAGCGTGTCCTGCTGGGCGGTTGATCCGGAGCGTCAAGGCTGAGGGTCGCGGGGACACCAGCACTCCTCGGGGTGGAAGCGCACATATTCTAGAACCGCCGACCGTTTGCTCGCTCCGGAGGCGAAAACCCCGGGGATGCACTGCTCGAAAATGCCGTAGA
>DASWVS010000449.1:0-2846 GCA_036401135.1 Fimbriimonas sp. | reverse complement strand
GAGAGACCCGATCACGAGCGACCTCTATTCGGACGTCGACGCTTCGGAGATCCCCGAAGCGGCGCTGCTGGCTTCGCTCGGATGCGGCAACCCGACGGCTCTCGCCCAGCTTGGCGAAGGCGAGGTGGTGCTCGACCTCGGCAGCGGGGGCGGCATCGACGTCCTGCTCTCCGCGAAGAGGGTGGGGCCCCGCGGCTTCGCCTACGGCCTCGACATGACCGACGAGATGCTCGTCCTCGCCGAGCGGAACAAGGCCGACGCGGGAGCGGAGAACGTCGAGTTCCTCAAGGGGCACATCGAGGAGGTCCCATTACCGGAAGGCTCCGTCGACGTGGTCATCTCGAACTGCGTCATCAACCTCTCGGCGGACAAGGACCAGGTGCTGCGCGAGGCGTTCCGCGTGCTGAAGCCGGGCGGGCGGTTCGCCGTGTCCGACGTCGTCGTGGAAGGCGTTTTGCCCGAGGCCCTTCGTCGGGACATGGAGCTTTACGTGGGCTGCGTCGCGGGCGCGCTGGGTACGGACGACTACGTCGCCAAGCTGAAGGCGGCCGGCTTCGAGGAGATCGGGGTCGAGCCCGTCCGCCGGTACTATTTTTCCGAGATCGAGGGAAGCCAGTGGGCCCCCAAGGGGATCTCGGTGCTCAGCCCTGAGGAGAAGCAGGACTTGGACGGCAAGGTCATGGGAGCCTTTATCCGCGCCCGGAAACCCTCCTAGCCCGCTCGCTCGGCCCGGTCTGATCGTGCGATACTTAGCGGCATGGTGGCTGATACGGACAATCGCGCCTTCCGACCGGATCTGCTTTCGGTGCGCGAGAGGGAAATCCTCGACCTCGCGGTGGACGGTTGCACCGACGAGATGATCGCGCAGTCGCTCGCCATCGCGACCTCGACGGTCAACAGCTACTGGGTTCGCATCCGCAGCAAGCTGGGCCAGCTCAGCCGAACGGAGATCGTATCGGCGATGCTCCGGCACGAGTCGAACCTCAAGTACGCCGACCTCATCGCCGAGAACGAGCGTTTGGTGCAGTCCGAGAAGACGGCAAAGCTCGAGTTGTCGCACGCGCGCTCGGATTTGCGCGCATCGACCAGCGGCCTGTGGGTCGCGCTCGCGCTGAACCACGCCGCCGACGCGATGGTGGTTTGCGAACCGCCGGGTCGGGTGGTGTTCGCCAACCTCCAGTCGCAGAAGCTCTTCGCCGCCGAGCCGGACGAACTCGAAGGGATGATGGTCTGGGACCTTGCGATTCCCGAGGTACGGGAGCTGAAGCGGGCGACGGCCAAAGACGTCTTCAAGCTGGACGGCCCCCCACGAGTGGTGGTGGGGGTGGAGAGCCCGTTCTATGGCCTGAGGCGCGACGGCGACAACTTCAGGGGCGTGCTGGTCGCGAGCGCTTCCTGGCGCCCGGGGGCCCGATGGCGGTAATCACCGTGCGCGAGTACCTGGGCGACGTCGATGCGATCCTCGCGAGCCTGCGCAAGCCGTACCGGGTGGTGTAGGGACCTTCCACTCCAGGAGCGTCACCAAGTCGTTCCTTCGGCGGGTACAGCCTTCCGTGAGGTCGGTCGCGGATCCCGGTGAACCGACCGCATCGACGCGGTTTAAGTTTCGTGTTCCTGGCCGCGAGGGCCTTTCCTGACTCGCGTACCGGCCCGCCATGAAGGTTCGTCGTTTCTACGTTTATAGGAATAACGAGGTAAAGTCCGGATATGACCACCTCTGTGGACGCCGCTGTCGAGCGAGCGAGGATGTTCAAATCGCTGGGCGATCCGACGCGTGTGAGGATCTTCGACTTTCTGCGCAGCCGGTGCTGCGCCGTCGCGGTGGGCGAAGAAGGCGACGTCCACCCCATCCAAGGCCCCACCTTTGGCGAGGTCTGCTGCCACGTCACCGGACAGGAGAAGATCACTTCGACCATCTCCTTCCACCTGAACGAGCTTCGCGACGCCGGTCTGATCTCGGTCGAGAAGCGGGGGCGCTTCATGGTATGTGACGTGAATCGGGAGGCGGTCGCTCGGCTCGCGAGCTACCTGGACGACGCGGGCCGACCGCGCGAGGGTTGTTCGTCGGAGTGCCAACCATGAATCGCGGATGTCGCAAGCACCTTTCGTTCCTCGACCGATTTTTGACGCTCTGGATCTTCCTGGCGATGGCCCTCGGCGTGGCGCTGGGCCACTTCGTGCCTCAGATCGAGCGCGCGATCAGCAGCATGCAGGTGGGCACGACCAACATCCCGCTGGCGGTCGGGCTCATCCTGATGATGTATCCGCCGCTCGCGAAGGTGCGCTACGAGCGGTTGCCCGAGGTCTTCGCGAACAGGCGGCTCCTGGGGATCTCGCTGCTTCAGAACTGGATCGTGGGTCCGATCCTGATGTTCGTCCTCGCGGTGACGCTGCTCCCGGACAAGCCTGAATACATGACGGGCCTGATTCTGGTGGGCCTGGCGCGCTGCATCGCGATGGTGCTCGTCTGGAACGACCTTGCCGACGGCGACCGCGACTACGCGGCCGGATTGGTCGCCTTCAACTCGATCTTCCAGGTGCTCTTCTTCGGCGTCTATGCCTGGTTCTTCATCACCGTGCTGCCCCCGCTGGTCGGGCTCGAGGGAGCGCTGGTGCCGGTGACCGTCGGCGAAATCTTCACCTCGGTGATGATCTACCTCGGCATCCCGTTTTTCGCCGGGATGGCCACTCGCATCGTGGCCCTGCGGACGAAGGGGGAGGAGTGGTACACGAGCCGCTTCCTGCCGAAGATCGGACCGATCACGCTGATCGCGCTGCTGGCGACGATCGTGGTGATGTTCTCGCTCAAGGGGAACCTCATCGTGCAGCTTCCGGTGGACGTGCTG
>DASWVS010000448.1:0-3483 GCA_036401135.1 Fimbriimonas sp. | reverse complement strand
AGCCGCGCCGCCCCGGCGCGTTCTTGCCGCGGCCGGTCTGCCGATCCCGCCGTTCTCGACGACGCCGTGGCCGGTCCTGAACTCGGGGAAATAGCGGACGACGTGTCCGACTCCGAGGGGCACGCCCGCTTTCTCCGCCGCCTGGAGGATCTCGCCGGCGTCCTCCAACGTCCTGGCGAGCGGCTTCTCCATGAAGAGGGCGCGGCCCGACGCGATGGTCCGCATCGCGGCGTCCTTGTGCGCGTCCGTCGGCAGGCAGACGTCCACCACGTCGGCCCACGAGACGAGGTCGTCGGGACTCGACTCGGGCTCCGACTGCCACCTTTCGGCGAAGGCCGCCGAACGCTCTGCGTCCAGGTCGTAGAACCTGAGCTCGACGTCCGGCATCTTGCGGTACTGCCGAGCATGCACGTTCCCCATTCCACCGACGCCCAGGATGCCGATACGCATGGATCGAGAATACCGGTGTTGGCCCGCTCCGCATTTCGTTGGTTTACAAAATCGACATTTGTCTACTAGTAAGTGTATGATCGCGAAAACGCCCGACACGGCGGAAAGCCGGCGCCTGCACCTTGAGGCGGCGCAAGGATTCCGTCGCCCCTTAGGACCCGACGCCCGGACCGCCCTTCTCGCACGGTTTGCGGAGGCGGGCGAGGAGCCCCCGAACTACCTCGTCGTCGATACGGTTTGGGTGGACCGGCCCGCCAAGCTCTTCGAAGCCGGCGATTATCCCGACAAAGGCGTCTCGATCACGGTGGATAACCTGGGCGAGCTGAGCGAGGGATTCGACCTTCCCGTTCCGGTGCTGATCGAGCACTCCGAGTCGCCCCTGCACCTCGGGTATCTGACCGGCGTCGAGCCGCGCGGCGAAGAGCTCTACGGCACGATCTCCCTCACGCGGGAGGCGGATGCGCTCATCGAGCAATCCGGAGCCCGCAGCCTGTCGCTGGGGCTCTCGCCGGACCTGAAGTCGATCCGCGAGGTCTCGCTCGTACGGAACCCGCGGGTCGAGTCGGCGCGGCTGTTCTCCAGCGTGATGTTCAGCGGCGAGCTGGGGTGCGCACCTCCTCCCCCTGCCCCGTTATCCTCCGAGTCGCACCCCGGCGGTCCTCCTCCCCCTGCCCCCTCCTCCATTTGCATGCAAACGGAGGAGGGGGTTCGGAGGTGGGTTCGGGAGGGTCGTCTCGTGCCGGCGCAGGTGCCGTTCGTGCGTGCGCTCCTCGAGTCGTCCGACGCCATCGAGTTCGACGGGTCGAAGCGGCCGCTCCGCCAGCTCGTGATCGCGATGGTCGAGCGCCAACCTCCGCACGCGCTGTTCTGCGAGCGTATCCCCGCCTCGAACGGCGAGGCCAACGACAACCTTCTGCTTCCGGAAGAAGCGGAGTTCTACCGCCGGCACTTCCCGGACGTGAGCCTGAACGAGATCGCCCGCCGCCGATAGCATCCGAACAACCAAAACCCAACACCATGCCTTCCCTTACCCAACCCTATGAGGCTTTCGAGAAACCTGGCCTCGTCGTTTCGTACAAGGTTTCGAACGTCAAGATCTACAAGGGCGCACTCGTCGCCCTGAACACTTCCGGATATGCCGTTCCGATCACCCACGGTACGGCGTCCCTGAAATTCATCGGCGTCGCCACCGAGACCGTCGACAACAGCGCCGGCTCCGCCGGCGACAAGTCGGTCATCGTCGCCAAGAGCGGGTCCTTCCTGATGAAGCCCGCGGCCGGCTTTTCGCCCGTGCTCGTCGACCTCGCCAAAGAGGTCTACGCCGCTTCGGACTGGGAGGTGCAGGTCTCTACGACCGGGTTGACCAACCTCTACAAGGTCGGCACCATCGTCGGGGTCGAGACGACCTCGACCGGCGTCACCGGCGCCCGCATCCGCATCGGCACGTACGTGGCTTAGGATGCGCCCGGCTTGGCTTTGCCAGGCTCTGCGGTGGCTCTGCATTGCTTTGCATGGCTCATTCCACTGCAAAGGAACCGCATCACAAAGCCAGGCAAAGCGCGCACAGCCTTCCAAACCCACTTTTAATCTATGGCTCTAACCAAATCCGACATCCCCGACCTGCTTCTGCCAGGTCTCAAGGCCGAGTTCGCGCTGGCGTACAAGGCCGAACTCGACAACTCGGTCGCCGAGCAGATCGCGACCGTCGTCAGCACTTCCCTGCCGAGCCAGCGGTATGCCTGGCTGGGCGCGGTCCCGCCCATGCGCGAGTTCGTCGACGAACGCCGGCCCGGCGGCATGAGCGAGTACGCGGTGACGATCGAGGACAAGGTTTTCGAGTCCACGATCGCCGTCGACCGCCGCGCGATCGAGGACGATCAGTTGGACCTGATCCGCCTGCGGATCCGCGACCTCGCCTTCCGCGTCTCGGCGCATCGGCAGCAGATCGTCGCCGAGTGCCTCGCCGCCGGGTTCGCCGGGACCTGCTACGACGGCAAGACGCTCTTCGCCACCGACCACCCGGTTCCCGGCGGAACCTACAGCAACCGCACGACCTCCGCGCTCGGCGCGACCGCCCTCGCCGATGCAATCAGCGCGATGATGACCGTCCCCGACGACGCCGGCATCCCGCTGGGGATCGTGCCCGACACCCTCGTGGTCGGCCCGAAGCTCCAGTGGACGGCGTCGGAGCTGGTCGAGAGCCCGGTGGTCGTCTACAAAGGGAACGCCGCCGACAACGCCCCCTCGACGCCGTACCGGAACGCCCTCCAGGGTCGGCTCCGGCTGGTGGTTTCGCCGTTCCTCACCGGGACGAGCGACGACTACTGGTTCCTGCTCGACACGAAGCGCCCGATCAAGGCGGTGATCCTCCAGCAGCGTAGCGACGTCCCGGTGGAGTTCACCGCCCTCGACAGCGGCACCGCGAGCGACTCCGCCTTCATGCGGGACCGCTTCTACTACGGGGTGCGCGGCCGCTACAACGTGGGATATGCCTTGTGGCAAACGGCCTACGGCAGCATCCTCTAGCCTGAACCCTCTCCCTTGCGCGAAGCGGAGGGGAGGGGCCTTTGGCATCGATGAACCGTTTCTGTTGTTCTATCGTTTGATTTACGATGGTGCCGCTAATCCTTTCCGTACTCGTCGGCCAGGTCGCCCGGGACACGCGCAAGGACGTCTACCCGACGCCCCCGGTGGAATCCAAACACCACCTCGTGCTGCCGCTTGGCGGGGGCATTCAAGCCCGGATCGTGGGCGCGGGGAGCGTCCGGCCGGACGGCACGGTCGTCTGCTGGGACACCCGCGGCCGGCGGGACCCGGCGATGGCGCGGCGTTTTCGACGCGTCCTCAAGGAGCGGGACCGCTTCCGCTTCGTCCCGCCGGGGAACGGGCACCGGTTCGTCATCCACGTCGTCGACAACCCCGGGAAAAAGCGGCCCGGATACACGGTTTCTGCCGGAGGCGAGTTCGCAGGCTTTTTCGAAGACGGCGGCACGACCTACCATTCGCGGCTGCTGCTCAACGCCGGCAGCGCGA
>DASWVS010000447.1:0-2864 GCA_036401135.1 Fimbriimonas sp. | reverse complement strand
CAATGCGATCGATGAACTGGAGCAAGCCGAGGAGAACCTGGACACTTCCGTCTATTACCGGGCAGTGGCAGGCTATCAAATCCAAAGCCTCGCCTTTGCCCGCACGCAAGGGTTCACCCCGAGGATCTAGGTTGTTTGCGCTCGTCGCCCTTTGGACGATGCTTTCGCCGACCATCGGCAGCCTTTCCCAGGCAACGCCGGCTTGGCGCGTCGAAGCGACGAGCGAAGGGGTTCAGGTGCGAAGCGCGGAGGGGCAGTGGCTGGCGACCTTTACCCGCGGCTCCCGTTCGGTCCTCCTAAGGGGACCGCAGCGTACTTTTACGGAGGACACCGCGAGCCACTCGGTGACGCACGATCGATGGGTGCGGGTCCTGGGAGAGCCATTTTCCGAGGAGATGGATGCCGAGTGGCTTGATCGAGCCCTGCAGGACCGTTCGCCGGACGTGCTCGGGATTGCGTTCCAGTACGTCAAAGGTTCCCCGCTGATCCATGAGGGGAAGTTGCGAATCGCCGGTGACGCGTCGTACGGCCCGAAGCTTTCAGGCAAGGCAGTCGAGGAAGGATCGGATTACAACGACTACCTGGGCGTCTCGGTGCGCTACGGCGTAAAGAGGGACCTGCCCGAGAAGCGCCAGTTCGGCTCCCTCGACTGCTCGGGCTTTATCCGCATGGTGTTCGGCTTCCGCCTCGGTGTCCCGCTGGGCCTCGCGTCCGACGGCAGGAAGATTCCCAGGAGGGCGTCGCAAATGTACGAAGACGGGCCCGGCGTCCGGCTCGGTTCGGATCGCGGCAAACTGCAGCCGGGGGACCTCGTCTTCTTCGACGCGGACAAGTCCGACGGAACTGCAATCGACCACGTGGGAATCTTTCTGGGGATCGACACGGCAGGGCGGCCCCGGTTCATTTCCAGTAGGAAGTCCGCCGACGGACCCACGATGGGAGATCGAAAAGGCGCCTCGGTTTTGAACGGTCGGGGACTCTACGGTGCCTCCTATCGGGGCGCACGGCGCCTCTAGGCGATCTACAGAACAGGCGGCGAAGCGCCGATATAGAGCATGTGCTTTCACCCCGCTCTCTGCATGTTTCCCTAGCGATCCTAATCACCATGGCCGGCGCGACGGTGGGCCAAGGCTATAACGTTACGAACCAGTCGAACCCCGCACGCTCGGTCGTGGATGATGGCGCCGGAGCGTGGGTGGCGACCTTCACCCGAGGATCGAGGACGGTGACGATCGCCGGTCCGGCGAGGGTTTTCGCCGAAAGCTCCGCCGCTGCGACCGTGACCAGCAGAGTCTGGGTGCGGTTGCTTCCGGAGCCGTTCGACGGCAACATCGACTGGCACTGGCTCGAGGCCGCCCGCACGGATCCAAGCCCCGACGTCCTCGAGACGGCGATGCAGTACGTGGCCGGCACACCTCCGCAGCTTGACAACACAGGCCTGCAGTACGCGGGAGACGCCGCCTATGGCGCGATCGGAGCCGACGGAACGCTTCAGACAGGTGCCGACTTCAACGACTATCTCGGCCTCACCTGGCACTACCCGACGTCCATCGACTCGCCGGAACCGGAAGAGTTCCTCTCCCTGGACTGCTCCGGGTTCGTCAGGATGGTCTTCGGATACCGGTTCGGCGTTCCGCTTGGTCGCTCCGTCAATGGGACTTCCCTGCCCAGAACTTCGCACGACATGTCGGTCGGCGCTCCCGGAACGGTCGTCGTGCCCAATCGCGGAACTCAAATCACAAAGTTCGGCACGCTGATGCCGGGCGACCTTGTGTTCTTCGATGCGACGACGTCGGACGGGACCCAGATCGACCACGTGGGCATCTATCTCGGCCTTGACTCCGCGCGCGGATATCGATTCATCTCCAGCCGAAAAAGCTCGGATGGGCCAACACTCGGCGACTATCGCGGCGCATCCCTACTGAACGGCACCGGCCTCTATGCCAAGTCCTTCCGAGCGGTGCGAAGGCTGTAGCGCCGTCTAGGGTACGGGCGTCAGAGGCGGCTGGGATTGCTCGACGCTTCCCGGCAGTACGCGCTTCGACATCCGGAGCCTCGCTTCACCGCGGACGAGAACGTGGTCGGAGTCCCGCGACCGTCCGTCGGGCGGTCCGTACCATTCGACGACCTTGACGTTGTCGAGATCGACCCACGACTGCCCGAACGCTCCCCTGCCCAATCGGAAGTAGAGACCTGCGGCAACGGCTTGCGGCGGACGAGAGAGGCCCCATTGGAACGAAGTCCAGGAGTCGGAGAGTGCTAGCCGCTCCTGATCCCGGGTGCCGGAGGCCCCCTTCGTATCGCCATACCAGCTGATTTGCACGGTCGGCAAAGACTCGGGGCCGCCCCCGGGTTGAATACTCGTTCGGTACTTCCCTAGAATCGTATATTCCTTCGCCGAGGAAAGCAGGAACCGGTGCATCGGCGTTAGAACCGCCTCCAGTTCGCTCCCCGAATTTCGTTGAAGCCTCGCACCTGCCCTCCCCGCATAGGCCGACCGTTGGGATACGCGCTTGTCATAGCCGTAGAAGTTCCAGAGGGGGGCGGCCGGGAGAGTGTTCCTCCCCACCAACCGGTCTTCAAAGTCGCCCGTCCACAGCAGATCCCGTCCCACCTGGACATTCCCCTCCGCCTTCTGGACGGTCCACCCGGTCGCGATCTGGAAGACGGCGCCGTTCGATCCGCCGTCCAGAGAGATCTCTTGGATCGACCGTTCCGTTCCCGGCGGTTCGATCGCTTCGACGGCTCCGTTCTCTACCGGGAGAGCCCGGTCACCCCTGCCCGCTGCTCCTTGAGCCACATAGTCCGCGTGGGCGCCCGTGATTCCGGTCGGCGTGAAGCCCTGGATCATCGTCGGCTCGAGG
>DASWVS010000446.1:0-2556 GCA_036401135.1 Fimbriimonas sp. | reverse complement strand
GCGAGCTCTCTCAAAAGGTCGGCAGGAAGTTCGTCACGGCGGTGGAGATGGACGTCCCCCGCGGACTCAACGTGGAAAAGCTCCTCGCCGGCGCCCGCGCCCTGAAGATCGCGGGCGCCGACTGCATCAACATCTCCGACGGGGCCCGCGCGAGGCTGCGGATGAACCCCGCGGCCGTCAGCTACCTGATCCAGAGCCGGGTGGGGATCGAGGTCGCGATGCACTTCTCGTGCCGCGACCGCAACCTGCTCGCGATCCAGAGCGACCTCCTCGGTTGGCACGCGATCGGGATCCGGAACATCCTCGCCGTCACGGGCGATCCGCCCAACATCGGCGACTATCCGAGTGCGACCAGCGTGTTCGACGTCGACGCCATCGGCCTGTGCCGCATCCTCGCCCGGTTCAACGAAGGGATCGACCTCGCGGGCTACACGGTCGGGACGAAATGCGCCTTCACGATCGCCTGTGCCTATAACCCGGCGGCGATGGATCAGGCCCTCGAGGACGACCGCCTCCGCCGGAAGGTCGACGCGGGCGCCCACGTCGTGTACACCCAGCCCGTGTTCGACCCGCGAGCCTCGGAACGATCCGCCGAGCTGTGCGGTTCGCTCGGGGTCCCGGTGCTGATCGGCGTACTCCCGCTCCGTTCCCAGCGCCACGCCGAGTTTATGCACAACGAGGTGCCCGGCATCGACATTCCCGATTGGCTGCGGGCGCGGATGGCGTCCGCCGGCGACGACGCGGAGGCCTTGGAGATCGGGATCGAGGAGGCCCAGAAGCTGGCGTGCGACATCCGGAGGTACGCCCAGGGGCTGTACCTCATGCCTCCGTTCGGCAGCTCGGAGATCGCGGTCCGCGTCATGAGCGCGCTGTAGAAGGTTCTCGTCTCTTTGGCTTCAAATCGTGTTAAAGTAAGGTCAGACGCGCGTTACGCGTCATACAAACGGCAGGAGCTGGATAGGCGCTAAGATTCCTCGTCCGGGAGTCTTCTTTCCGAACCTCTCCTTGCCGTTTTCCCTATGCGTGGCGCGCGTCCTTTGGTTGTGCCTTTCGTCGCCCGCCGGCGGCACGGGAGGATGAGGCGGCCCCCCGGCGGCTCGACCTTGCCTAGGCTCTCCTTACGCGAGACTACCGTCCGGCTGGAGCCGTCCTTCTTACCCTGATCTCGTAGAAGCGCCCCGATCCTCATCGAGGATCGGGGCGCTTTGGGGTGGCGTGGATCGGAATCTACTTGCCGTTGTTCAGGAAACCCTTCCCGCGGTTCGCCTTGCCGTTTCCGGTGAAGGTCGTCGTCGTTCCGGCGACTCCGACGCGAACGTTGTCGAGCAGGGCGCAACCCTCTTCGTCGACGATGATCTGGAGGAACTTGACGACGTCGCTGTCGACGGCGCCCGCCGCGACGAGGGCGGCTTGGATCTCCTCTTCGGTGTAGGCGACGGTCTGCCCCGCTTCCGCCGTCTTCCCGAGGAACGCGACGCCGGTGATGTTCCACTGGTCGCCGTCGTTGGGGCCGAAGTAGATGTTCCAGCGCGGGGAGCCTGTGCTCAGGATCGGATCGACCGCGTTGAAGCTCAGATAGGTGAGGTCGGTAACAAGCAGCCCATTGACGCCGCCGATATCCGCACCGGCGGCTTCGAACTCGGCGGTGGGCACGTTCTTGCAGAGTTGGAGGGCTGTCTGGCCTTTGCCCTCGCCTGTCGCGACCCACTCCGCAGTGGCGCCGTCTCCGATGGTTCCAACTTCGATGCTCAGCTTCGTTGCGGCGAACGCGAGCGTAGCCAGAGCGGCAATACCGAAAATGATCGTTCTCTTGAACATCGCTGTTCTCCTCGACTCGCCTGATTCAAACGAGTGACTATGCGCAACTTAGCACTTATTGTGATTGGAATGTCAATAATCACCCTAATGTCCACCTAGTTACACGGCTGGCAAAGAACCTTGAGGCGGGGAAACACCGCGCAGAAAGAACAAAGTGACCTTAGCCGGTACTTTGCATCGCCGCCGCCAGGCCGGCGATCGTTTGAAGCATCGCTTCTCGCCAGACTCCGCCCTGCTCCTCTTCGCTCAGGCTCTCCCAGACGTCCATCAGGGCGGCCTGCAGCGTGCTTAGCGGAAAAACGGAAGGATTGCGGAATTCGACCGTCCGCCCGACCACCCGCGCGCTCTCCAGGAGGCTCGTCTGTCCCGTGAACCGGAGTATCTCCTCCGACGTCTTCCGGTACTCCTCCTCGATCATCCCCTGGATGCGCCTCCCGAGTTCCTTGGGACGCACGCGGGCGGCGTAGATGGAAGCGGTCGGCATGTGGGCTCGCACCAACTCCAGTTGGGCGTTGTCGATGACGCTTCGGAAGAACGGCCAGTCGCGGTACATCTCCCTCAGCGTCTCCACGTTCTTGTCGTCCTTGGCGCAGATCGCTTCGATGGCGCTGCCGACCCCGTACCAGCCGACGAGCGTCGCCCGGTTCTGGACCCATGCGAAGTTCCAAGGGATCGCCCGGAGCCCCTCGATGCCGGAGAGGGCCTTTCCCGGCCGGAATACCGGACGCGACGCGATCG
>DASWVS010000445.1:0-6149 GCA_036401135.1 Fimbriimonas sp. | reverse complement strand
CGAGACGGTCCGCACGACCGCCAAGGGCGAAGGTCGGTACATCCGCCAGACGGGTGGTTCGGGCCAGTACGGCCACTGCTGGGTGGAGATCACCCCGCTCGCGGCCGGTTCCGGTTTCGTGTTCGAGAACAAGGTCGTGGGTGGAACGATCCCGAAGGAGTACATCCCGGCGATCGAGAAAGGCGTCCGCGAGGCGGTCCTGACCGGCGTTCTCGCGGGCTACCCCGTCGTCGACGTGAAGGTCTCCGTCCTGGAAGGTTCGTACCACGAGGTCGACTCGAACGAGAACGCGTTCAAGCAGGCCGGCATCCTCGCCTTCAAGGAGGCGATGAAGAAGGCGAACCCGGTGATCAAGGAGCCGATCATGCACGTGGAGGTTACGACCCCCGAGCAGAACGTCGGCGACGTGGTGGGCGACATCAACAGCCGCCGCGGCCGGATCGAAGGCATGGAGAACGCGCTCGGCGGCGTGACGGTCGTTCAGGCGCACGTCCCGCTCTCGGAGATGTTCGGCTATGTGACGACCCTGCGGTCGCTAACCCAAGGTCGGGCCCAGCCGAACGTGACCCCCTCCCACTACGAGGAGGTCCCGAACAACATCGCGACCGAGATCACGGCGAAAGCTGCCGGCGGGCGGTAGTCACGATTCGAATCGAGGTCGTAAAGAGGAAGAGCCTGGCGCCATCTAGTGCCAGGCTCTTCCTCTTTACGGAGGGTTGCATTCGAAATCCTTTTCGTCAGCACGCGGGGCTTAGAGGAGGAGTTCAGGACAGGGGGAAGACTTGGCAAGTCCAAAGTGTTAGACTCGACTATGTTCACGTTCGCCGAGGTGATGGACAAGATGCCTTCGGTGGGGGAGGTTTGGCTTGCCAGCTTCGCCATAACGGCTCTCGTTTATCTGTCCGCTCGAATTCTTCGCCTAGGCTGGCTTCTTGTCGGCCTCCTCCCGCTGACTCCAGGTTGCGGCGTTCTTAGCGAACTCGCGGACTCCTCCATGGGTCGGTTTATACTCGAGGAAGCAGGCTGGATCTATCCTGTACAGACCTTTGTGTCTTGCCTCCTTCCTCTTCTCGGAGCCTTGGCAGGTGCCGCCGCACGTCGACGGTCCGAAAGGGCCGGCGTTCGGCGGTGAACCCGCTAGCACGCTTCCTACGGTGCTCGCGATCCGTCGTAGAATGTGCTTCATTCCATAACTTAGGGTGATGCATTTGCCGTTGGAGGAGAACCCATGAAGCTATTCCTAGCCGTTGCCTCGGTCGCCTGTCTGACTGGCTCCATTCTCACGATCACGTCCTCAAGCGCCACGGCGGCGGCGAAGGCAGCCCAAGCGGCAATGGACGTGAACGTGGTCAATACGCCCATCGTGAAGATCGGCAACATCCCGAAGGTCAGGGTGTACGAGACGGTCGTGGTGCGCGAGTTGAACTACAAGGAACCCTATCACCACCGAGAGGGGAGCACGTTTCAAGTCAACGAGACCAAGATGCCAACGTTCGACAATTACACGGTACCGCTTCGCAAGCAACTCGTGATCGAGAACGTCAGCTACCGCAGCGACATGGCGATGGAGTCGATCGCCATGCGGCTGGATTACCACGACGGGGACGGGCCAAAGATCGTGACCTACCTCCCCATCGTTCCAATGGTGAACGGTTGGCGGACGGGGCATACCGAGGTTTCGATGCGGATTCCTTCCGGGGTGACGGTTTCCTTCATCTCTACACGCACCGGGACGTCGGGCGCTTATCTGACGCTCTTCTACAGCGGATATCTCGAGCCGGCTCCTTGAGCGGATTGCGCCTTCTCGGCGGCTCCGTCGACATCCATGTCCACCGGGTGACGAACCGCTGGGGCTTCGTTCGCACATCTTCCTCCGTTCAGACCGGATCAGGGCTCGAAAAGGCTGTTCCTAGGGAGCGTTGGCTGGACGTGAACCGACTGTTGGTGCCGTTCGGCAAGCATATGTGCACAGGAAGGCTGCCGAAATGCTACACATGCCCGGTCCTCGTCTACTGCCGGCAGGTCGGCGTGCTCTCACATCGCTCAAACCTTTGAAAAGTTCGGCAAAGGTCACTCAAGCCGAAAGATGCCGATTGATTACCGGGCTTGCATCACGGTAAACTACGCGATTGTCGCAATCCCCTCCGTGCGGTATGGGGTGAGACCGAAGTCGGGCGACGGGTCGCCCTCCACATGTAAAAGAGAGGACCTCAACAAAATCCATGGCACGTGCAAAATTCGAAAGAAAGAAGCCGCACGTCAACATTGGCACCATCGGCCATATTGACCACGGCAAGACGACGCTGACGGCGGCGATCACCGGCGTATTGAACAAGAAGGGCCTGGCCCAGATCCGCAAGTACGACGACATCGACTCGGCGCCGGAAGAGAAGGCCCGCGGCATCACCATCAACATCTCCCACCAGGAGTATGAGACGGACACGCGGCACTACGCCCACGTGGACTGCCCTGGACACGCCGACTTCATCAAGAACATGATCACCGGCGCGGCCCAGATGGACGGCGCGATCCTCGTGGTGGCGGCGACCGACGGCCCGATGCAGCAGACGCGCGAGCACATCCTGCTCGCCCGCCAGGTCGGCGTGCCTCACATCGTGGTCTACATCAACAAGACGGACCAGGTGGACGATCCCGAGCTGATCGAGCTGGTCGAGATGGAAGTCCGCGAGCTGCTGTCGAAGTACAAGTTCGACGGCGACAACGCGCCGATCATCAAGGGTTCCGCCCGCAAGGCCCTCGACCTCGTCGAGGCCGACAAGGTGGACTTCGAGGACCCGAACGTCAAGTCGATCCTCGACCTGATGGACGCGGTGGACAGCTACATCCCGACCCCGGATCGCGACAAGGACAAGCCGTTCCTGATGGCGGTCGAGGACGTGTTCACGATCACCGGCCGCGGCACCGTCGCGACGGGCCGTGTCGAGCGCGGCCAGCTGAAGTCGATGGAAGAGGTCGAGATTGTGGGTCTCGCGCCGCAGAGCCGCAAGACGGTCTGCACCGGCGTCGAGATGTTCCGCAAGACCCTCGACTACTGCGAGGCGGGCGACAACGTCGGCCTTCTCCTCCGCGGCGTGGAGCGCACCTCCATCGAGCGCGGGATGGTCGTCTGCAAGCCGGGTTCGATCAAGCCGCACACGAAGTTCAAGGCTGAGGTCTACGTTCTTTCGAAGGAAGAGGGAGGGCGCCACACGCCGTTCGTGTCGGGCTATCGGCCGCAGTTCTACTTCCGCACGACGGACGTGACCGGGACGCTGAATCTTCCGGAAGGCGTCGAGATGGTCATGCCGGGCGACAACATCACGATGACGATCGAGCTGATCCAGCCGATCGCGATGGAGCAGGGCTCCCGCTTCGCGATCCGCGAAGGCGGCCGCACCGTCGGCGCCGGTTCGATCACCGAAGTCACGGAGTAGGAGCCTCGGACCGCCGCTCTCCAGAGCGGCGCAAAGAGCCCCCGAGCAACAGCTCGGGGGCTCTTTGCTTTATTCCGGCCGGTCGATGAGCCCGCCCACGGTGACGAGGCTCGCGAGCAGGCCGAAGACCACCGCGACGCTCCAGAAGAGGATGCTCTGTGTCCGCTCGCTGGAGCAGCGGCCGTTTGGGAGCCCCATCAGGAGGAAGGCGAGCAGGAAGAAGGCGCCTCCGGCGCCGGTCTGCAGGGCCGAGACGCCATCGATCAGGAGCAGCACGAGGCCGGCGGCGAGGAATGCAAAGGAAACCCAGGTCTCTCGCCTCTGGGTAGGGCCGAGCGCAAGACGGCCGAGGGGCGTGAAGAGAAGGGTGATGTTCGCCAGTGGCCTTCCCACGAAGTAGAGGAAGTAGAAGGCGCCGATCACGAAAACGAACGGGGCGAGGACCGGCGTGTAGCTGGGGTTCTGACGGAGGAACCGTGCCGAGGTCCGGAAGATCAGCCAAAGCGCGATCCCGGGCAGCCACTGAAGCTGCCGGGGGAGCCGGTGGACGTAGCCGTAGGCGGTGAAGATCATCCGGTAAGGCCAGAAGCCGGTGCGCAGCGCTTCGAGCAGACCTTCTCGGGCGTACTCGTCGTTGGGATTCAGGCGCAGCGCTTCCTTCAGATGCTGGAGCGCCGACTCTCGTTGCCCGCCCCGCAGGTTCGCCCAACCGAGGTGGGTGTGGGTCGAGTCGGAAACCGGGTTCTGGGCGAGGGCTTCGTGGCCGGAGGCGATCGCCTCGTGCGACCTGCCAAGAATGGAGAGTGCCTGAGCACGGAGGTTCAGGCACTCTTCGTGGGTGGGATCGATACTCAGACCGGCCTCGGCCGTCTCCAACGATTGCCTCGGCTTGGCCTGGATCGCCTGGAGTCCGGAGAGGAGGGCGTAAAAGTCCGGCTCTTCGGGATCTCGCCGCAACGCCTCCGAGATCGCTTCCTCGGCTTTCTTGTATTTCCGCAGCACTTGGTGCGCGTAGGCGACCACATAGTGGGCCCAAGGGTTGTCGGGTTCGAGGGCGACCGCCTTCTGGGCTTCGAAGAGACCCTCTTTTCGACGGTTCGTTTGGAGCAGGCACAGCGCGAGCATCCGGTGGGCATCGGGATCCTCGGGCTCCTGGCCGAGATACAGCTTCAGCTCGCGCTCGGCGTCGATCCAACGATCCTGATCGATAAATAGTTGGGCCCGGTCGAGGGCGTTCGCCTGCATCAGACGAGCCGCCTCCGTTTGAGGTCGGAGAGGAGATCGTCGTACACTCCGCCCTCGTTGGCGTAGATGGCGAAGTTCTTGGCGGCCTCGAACCATTGGCGCGTCGATGGCTTCACCTCGGCCAGCGCCTTCTTGAAGTCGGCCATCTGGATCGGGCGGGTGGTCCCCTTTTCAATGGACTCTTCGAGGGCAAACTCGGCGGCGGTCTCGCAAAGATGCACAACGTCGGCGCCGGAGAAGTCCTCGGTGCGATCCACGATCGCTCGGTAGTCGATCTGGCCGACGGGACGTTCTCGCAGCGTCGACCGAAGGATCGACTCTCGCGCCGTAGGATCGGGGGGAAGCACGAGCACCATGCGATCGAGGCGGCCCGGACGCCGGAGGGCGGTATCGACGTCCCAGGGATGGTTGGTCGCGGCGAGGAAGTAGACGCCTTCGTTGTCGTACTCGACGCCGTCCAACTCTGCGAGAAGCTGATTGATGAGGCCTGCGCCGGCGTGGTGTCGCATGAGGGAGCGCTTGCGCCCCAGGGCGTCCAACTCGTCCATGAAGAGGACGCAGGGCTTGGAGCGTCGGGCGGTCTGGAAAAGCTCGTGCAGATTCTTCTCGCTGTTCCCGAGCCACATGTCGACGACGTCGGTGATGCCGATGGAGAGGAACTTCGCCCCGAGCTCGCCGGCGACTGCGCGCGCAAAGAAGGTTTTGCCGCAGCCGGGAGGGCCGTAGAGCAGAAGGCCGCCGCGAAGCGACTTGCCGTAGAGCTTCCGCAGCTCCGGGTTGTTCAGGGGGCCGAGGAAGGAGGTCTGGAGGCGCTTCTTCACCGAGGTCATTCCGGCGACGTCGGCGAGCTTGACTTCTGGCCGCTCGGTCACCCACCGTTCGAGGAGCGCTTCCTCCGGTTCCCGTTCGCCGCCCAGCCGGATCGGCTCCTCCTCGCGGGGTGTCTCCTCCGGAATCGAATCGATCATCCCCTTCGCGCTGTTCCAAGAGAGCGCGTCGTACAGCTTTCGATAGCCTTCTGCGCGAGCCGTGTCGCCGGCAACCATTGCGGCGTTGGATGCGATTTTCAAGGCTTCGATGTGCGCCGGGTCCCGCGCGAGGACGGCCGACGCCTGCTCGAGCGCTTCTTTCGCATTGCCGGCTTCGGACAGCAGTGAAGCAAAGTGGACGCGAAGCGCCACGTTGTCGGGGTTTGCTTCGACCGATGTTCGAAGAGCCTCGATCAGGGAGGGATCCATTGGTCACTATGTTAGCCGGATCGGCGAGGCAAGCCTCGCCCTGGACAAAGAGGCAGCAAGCTGCCCTCACTCCAAAGGTATACTCGTCAGGTTCGAGAGGTGGCAGCCCGAGCGCTGGAAATTCCCGAACCTGAGAAAGAAGACCATGAAAGTACGCATCAGGCTGCGCGCCTACGATCACCGCATCATCGACCAGTCGGCCGAGAAGATCACCGACACCGCCAAGCGCACC
>DASWVS010000444.1:0-3811 GCA_036401135.1 Fimbriimonas sp. | reverse complement strand
GGACGGGGCGCTCGCCGGGAGAGGCGCTGACGTAGATGCGCGCGTCCCGCTGGCCCGGCTGGATCTTCATCGGCGTGTTGTCGCCGAGGATCTCCTGATAGAGGCCGCCGCGCACATAGAGCGTGTCGCCCGCTTTCAGAGACGTCAGGCCTTTTCGGAGCGTGCGCCAGGGGAAGAGCTCGGTGCCGAAGTTCTGGTCCGATCCCGTGGTGGAGACGAAGTAGGTCGTCGCCTGGATGGGGACGACCGCAGCGGCCAATGTACCGAAGGCGACGAGCCGGGAGAGCGATTTCATTGATGCACCTCGACTGCCGATGAGGCAGTGCTATAGGTGCTTGATCGGATGGTTCCAAACGTGCTTTACCCGCGGAATTGCGTCCGTATCGGCAGGGACCCGCCTAACGAAAACGGGACGTTCTGCCGCAAGGGAGTGCCCTTTCTGAGCGAAACGGCACTCGCTTGCATCGAATGCCGGCAGCGGCCAGTGACTTATATCCGCGTCGGCAGCAGCCGCAGACGGCGGTTGGGCTCCTCGCCGATCCCCTCGCTCGCCACTTTTCTCGTCTCCGCCATCTGGTGCTGGATCTTTCGGACGTGCGCGGGCTGCGGCGACAGCTCGAAAGGTTTTCCCGTCTGCAGCACCGAGTCGACGCCCGTGTTGAGCTCCTCGAGCGCCTTCCCCTCCAGGTCGCCCCGGCTTCCGTTCTTGGCGCCGCTCAGGACCTCGTCGAGTCCCGCGGCGATCTGGCTGAACGTGTTCGACTTGACCACCACGGTGTTGACCGGGCGGCCCGCGAGGTCTCGGAGCTTCTTCGGACGGTTCTGATAGGTGCTCCGGATCGCCATGACCGCGTCCGCTTCGCCGATGTCGTTCGTGACGTACGCCTGGGCGCGCTTCTCCCGGATCGCCCGTTCGAGCCTCGTTCGGGCGATGCCATAGGGGAAGATCCGGATCGGCTGCTCCAGCCCCGCGGGCCGAGGCTCGGCGAGGGTGCCGTGCTCTCGCGACGGCGAGCCGTTGCCGATCCGCTCCGGCTGTTTGGGAGCCCGGGCGAGCGCAGGGAAGCGCTCGTTGAACCCGGGTTCCTGAATGTCCGTGGTCTGCTCGGACTGGACGACCTCGAACGACTCGGTTCCCGCGCCCGTCCGCACCCGGATCTCGGGCCGGGGCGGGACGCCGCGAAGGATCATGTCGACCGTCTTCTGGACGTTGTTGTGCACTGCGAGCCGGTCGTAGTCGAGCAGTTCGATCACCACGTCGAACGTCGGGGGCGACTTCCGCTCGAGGACCGTCTTCTGGGTTCCCCGGCGCTGCGCCTCCGCGTCCGAGAGGGTCACCGCCTGGATGCCGCCGATCAGGTCGGCGAGCGACGGGTTCAGCATCAGGTTCTCGAGAGTCTGGCCGTGCGCCGTGCCCACGAGTTGGACGCCGCGCTCCGCGATCGTTCGCGCCGCCTGCGCCTCCGCCTCGTTCCCGATCTCGTCGATCACGATGACCTCCGGCATGTGGTTCTCGACCGCCTCGATCATCACGTTGTGCTGTTCGGCGGCCACCCGCACCTGCATGCGGCGCGCGGAACCGATCCCCGGGTGGGGCACGTCCCCGTCTCCCGCGATCTCATTGGAGGTGTCGACGATCACGACCCGCTTGTTCGCCTCGTCCGCCAACACCCGGGCGATCTCTCGCAGCTTGGTGGTCTTGCCCACGCCGGGCCGCCCCAGCAACAGGATCGACAGCCCCGACCGAACGATGTCGTCGATCACGTCGATGGTCCCTTCCAGCGCCCTGCCGACGCGGCAGGTGAGACCGATGACTTTCCCGTGTCGGTTCCGAATGGCGGAGATGCGGTGCAGCGTTCGCTCGATTCCGGCGCGGTTGTCGGAACCGAACTCGCCGATCAGTTTGTTGACGTAGTCGATGTCGTGCTCGGTAACGAGAATGTCCGGAAACCGCTCGACGCGGTCGCGGTATCTCGCCTCGGCCGGTCGGCCATAGTCCAAAACGACTTCGATGAGGCTTTCAAGGCCGTTGCCCTTCTCCAACCGGTCCCGGACTTTGATCGGGAGCACATCGAGGAGTTGAGTCAGGCCATCGTTGTGAATCGACATTGGGTTGAAAAGGTGCTATGGGTCGCAGCGGCGGTCCCTACATAGATAGACGGCAACGGGCCGGCATTTGTGTCATCGTTGGACTCTGCCGGCCCCTTTGCCTTGGGCTCAGATTCGGCTGGGTCGGGCGGCGAGGACGATGTCCGCGGTGCGCGTCTGACCGCGGGTCCAGAACTTCACCTTCACCTTCTCGCCGGGCACCCGGTCGATCAGGGCCTGGTTGAGCGAGATCGAGTCGGTGACCTTCTTCCCGTCGATCTCCAGGATGACGCTGAAGCGCCCGATTCCTGCCGCAACCGCCGGCTCGGCGGCCTGCGTCACGATGACGCCGAACTCGGGGACCTGCTCGGTTCGCGTCACTTCCTGGAGCTGGCGCCGCCCGTTCGGGCTTTCGAGCAGCCCGTCGAACCTCGGTTCGAAGTTGACGCCGAGGATGCCGTCGCGAGTCTGGCCGTACTTCACGATGTCGCTGACGACCCGCCGCACCCGGTTGACCGGGATCGCGAACCCGATGCCCACGCTGCCCGCGTTGTTGCTCGCGATCGCCGAATTGATGCCGATCAGGCGGCCGGCGGCATCCGTGAGCGCGCCGCCGGAGTTGCCCGGGTTGATCGCGGCGTCCGTCTGGATCCCGTTCACGAGGATGCTGCCGGGAAGGGGCAGCGAGCGGTTCAGCGACGAGACGACGCCCACGCTGACGGTGTTGCTGAAACCGAGCGGGTTGCCGACGGCGACGACCCATTGGCCGATTTCGAGCTTCGTGTTGTCGCCGAGTTCGATGGGAGACAGGTTGCTCGCCTCCACCTTCAGGACCGCGAGGTCGGTCCTCTGGTCGGTTCCGAGAACGCGGGCGTCGAGGGCGCGGCCGTCGGACAGGCGAACCTTGACGCTCTCCGCGCCCGCCACCACGTGGTGGTTCGTCACGATCGTCCCGTTCGTCGAGATGATGACGCCGGAGCCGCTGCCGGACTCCCGAAGCCCCATGTCCTCGCCGAAGAAGCTCTCCATGCGCCGGTACTGGTCCACGCTGACCACGCTCGGGATCACCTTCTTGGCAGCCGCGCGAAAGTCCGGGGCGCCCGCCTGCGAGGACTCCTCGATCGCGACGTTGCGGAGCAGCGACGGATCGGCGTCCAAAGCCGCCGCGTCTTTCCTGCGGTCCAGCCATTCGTCGAACTGCAGCGCGCCGAACACGCCGGCGAAGACGGCCAAGGCACCGATGATGAACGTGGTTTTACTCATGGTCTCTAGCTCCATCCAACCTCTCGATGGATCGTGTAGTTTCCCGACTCACCATTTTGGGACCTCCGGCGGCAGGATTGTGTTTTCGCGGCCCCGCCTGATCCTTTGGACCCGGCGGGGCCGCCCGGCGTAGGAAAGAGCCTGGATGAGCGATAGGTACACTCCCGGAGTGCCGGACCCGAAGCCGAGCCTGGTTGGAATGACGCGCGAGGAACTGGCGGCGGCGATGAGCGGCCGGCCGGATGCCAAGCTGCGCGCGAAGCAGGTCGCGCACCACCTGTACGGGCGGGCGGCGGAATCCTTCGACCAGATGATGGACCTGCCCGCGGCGCTTCGCGAGGAGCTTGCCGAGCGGTTCGTCGTCCATCCCCTCCACGTGGCCTCGCACAAACACTCCCTGGACGGGGTCGACAAACTTCTCGTCCACAACGGCGACGACCAGGTTTACGAGTGCGTCCTT
>DASWVS010000443.1:0-8506 GCA_036401135.1 Fimbriimonas sp. | reverse complement strand
CTCCGTTGCAGGTGTTTTCCCAGCCCCAGTCGTCGGTGTTGTTCATCCCGTAGGAAACCTCGACCGAGATGACGCCGTTGCCCTCGTCCTTGGCATAACCGATCTTGAGGAGGTCGGGGTAGTCCCAGCCGGTCCAGTCCTGGTTGTTCCACCTGAACCCGTAGGCGGGCGACTTCCACATGGCGCCGCTCTTCATGTAGGGGTGGAGCAGCGTGTAGAACGTCCGGAAGTTCGCGTTCGTCGGCTCCCAGTAGCCGACGGGGTGGATGGTATCGTCCGAGTCGCTCATGTACAGGTGAGCGCTCAGCCCGATCTGCTTGAGGTTCGAGAGGTCGCTGGTCTTCTTGGCTGCAACTTTCGCCTGGGCGAAAACAGGGAAGAGGATGGCGGCGAGGATCGCGATGATCGCGATGACGACGAGTAGCTCGATAAGCGTGAAGCCTTTACGAGAGTGCATCGTTGCTTTACTCCTGATGATCATGTCCTATACGGTTGCCGCTCCTTCCGGAGAGGCGGCTGACGATTTCGGGAATCCCTCGGATTCCTCGGAGAGAACAAATTGGGCGGGGATGCGCACCGGGCCCGGGCCAGGTTTTTCACCCTGCATCAGCGCGTTCAGGCGAGCCACGGCTGTGAGGCTGATCTGGTCCACCTGCTGAACGATCCGGTCGATGTGCCAGTGCTGACGGAGGAACATCGGCCCATAGTCATTGTAGGTCGCAATCCCGAAGTCGACGCCGATTTCCAGCCGGTGCTGCGAGCAAGCCTCGATCAGGCCGACCGCCAGCCGGTCCTGAACGCAGAACGCCGCCGTAGGCGGCTCCTTTAGGCACCGCATCGCCGTGAAAGCGTCGGAGACCGACTGGAACGTCGCCTCTGAGTACTCGTCCAGAGCGAGCGGGATCCACCGTTCGTATTGGCGAGTCGGGTACCCCAGGCCAAGGACGGCTTCGCGATAGCCCAGGTAGCGTTCGCGAACGCTCTGCGCCTGGTCGTTGTTGCTGCCGTAGAAGGCGATCCGGCGGTGGCCCTGCGCGATCAGGTGCCGGACCGCCGTCGCCGATGCCGTCTGGTTGTCCGTCAGGACCACGAGGTCCTCGCAACCGCGCGGCGCGCGGTCGACGAGCACGAGCGGGTAGCCGGAGTCGGCGAGACGCCGAAACGCCTCGGCGTTGGCGTCGCCGTCTGCCGGATAGCAGATGATGCCGTCGACTTCGTTCCTCAGCTTTTCCAGGTTCTCGGCCTCGCGCTCCGGGTCGTTCTTCGAAGTGGAGACCACCAGCCGGTCCCCGTCCGGGAGCGCATGCTCGATGTGCATCATGACGTCGGCTTCGAAGCGGCTGACCGCGAAGTCGACGAGGTAGGCGATCTGTCGCTTCTTCGTGCGGGTCCGATCGGCGACGACGGTCCCCCAGCGTCTCTGACGGGTGACGAGGCCAAGTTTCTGGAGCTCGTTGAGCGCACGGTGCGCGGTGTGCCGGCTGACCTGGAGCGACGATGCGATCTCCTCTTCGGACGAAATGCGCTCTCCGGGGACCAATTCGCCGTTCTCGATTCGACCGGCAATATCGTTCGCTATCTCGCGCCACGCCTTGTTCAGCACCGCGACCGTATAATACAGCAAAACACGAATTGCTGCGAAGTATAAATGCGTTAAGACTCTATGATTCTCTATAAATGATTTTTTGGCGGGGACGGTCGCCAAATCCCTTGTTTTGAAAGGCTTGTGCGTCTAGACTCGTGCTAGGAAGAGAATCGGTGCGACCATGATCCGGATCCTGACACTCGCCGCGCTCGCGCTCCTCTTGGTGCGGATCGCGTTCGTCGCGACCCAGGCGAAGGGCGTGGTCCGCTCGGACCGACCCGTCGAGTTGGAGATGAGCGTCTGGGGCATGCCCTGGGAGAACGACCTCTACACGAAGATCTACATCCCCGAGTTCGAGCGCCAGAACCCGGACATCAAGGTCAGGTTCCACCACTTCGAGGACTACGGCAACCGCATCCTCCTCTCCCACGCGGGCGGGATCGCGCCGGATGTGATCCGGCAGAACCTCGACTTCAGCATGGGTTGGATTCGACGAGGGATGAACCTGCCGCTCGACCGGTACATCGACGGCCCGGACGGGATCGACCGCAAGGACTTCATCCCGATCCTTTGGGACGGGCTGCGGTTCGAAGGGAAGACCTACGGCGTCCCCCAGGACATCAACATCCTCGCGCTCTTCTACAACAAGGACCTGTTCGACCGAGCGGGGATGGCCTACCCGGACGAGAACTGGACCTGGAGCGATCTGAAGAGGGCGAACGAAAGGCTCACGCAAGACGCAGACGGGGACGGGCATCCGGACGTCATCGGGTTGGACTTCGCCTGGGGCAGCTTCACCTTTCGCCCCTTCGTCTATCAGGCGGGCGGAAAGTTCTGGAACGAGGACGGAGACAGGACGGTGATCGACAGCCCCGAATCGATCGAGGCGCTCGCGTTCTACCGGACGCTCATGCAGAAGTACACCCTGACCCGTTCCAACTCCCAGCGCGGCGGTCTTGGGCCGGACAAGTTTTTCGAGGCGGGCAAGGTCGCGATCTACGTCGACGGGAGTTGGCGGACCCCTTCGCTCAAGAAGAACGCGCCCAAGCTTCGATTCGGCGTTGCCCCGATGCCGCGAGGGAAGAAGCCGATGTCGGTGAGCAGCTCCTGCTTCTGGGCCGTGAGCAGCCAGACGAAGAACCCGGAAGCGGCGTGGAAGCTGGTGAAGTTCCTGAGCAGCAAGGAGGCGCTCGAGAAGTATTGGCAGTACCTCTGGGTGGCTCCGCCTGCAAGATGGTCGGCATTGCGGTCTCCGGCGTTCCGGCAGGTCACGGGAGCGGAAGGCAAGATTCCTGGCATCGAGTCTCCGGAGGAGTTCGGTGAGAAGTGCGGCTGGATTCCGAAGGTTCTCGAAAACGGCTGGACCTCGGTCGAGATCTGCAGCCCCTATACGGACCGCCTGATGCTCCACATGGGAGAGGCCGTCGATCGGGCGCTGCTCGAGAACGGGGACCCGTCCGCGGTGCTGAAAGAGGCGGCGCGGAAGACGAACCGGCAGATCGAGGAGTCGAAGCGCGCCGAGGCGCTGGTACGCCGGGGTGGCCGTTGAAACCGAGGCGCAACCAGGCGGCATGGGGATGGGAGTTCATCGCGCCCGCCCTGCTCCTGATCGGCCTCTTCGTGGTCGTGCCGTGCGTTTGGGGGATCGGCCTCAGCTTCACCCAGTACGACGCCATCGCCCCGGCGCGCTTCATCGGGGTTGGGAACTACAGCCGGCTGCGAGAGGATCCCCTCGTGTGGTCGACGCTGATGAACACGGCGATCTACGTCCTGCTGACGCTGCCGACGAGTCTCGCGCTGGCGCTGCTGATCGCAACGGCCCTCCATCAGAAATGGTTCGTCGGCAGGTCGTTTGCGCGGGGGATCTACTTCCTTCCCAACGTGACCAGCCTCGCGGCGGTCGCCTTCGTGTGGGAATGGCTCCTCAACCCGGAGTACGGCTTGGCCAATGCGGGTTTGCGGGGACTGGGCATACCGGGGCTCGGTTGGCTGAGCGATCCCGAGCTGGCGATGCCGTCGGTGGCCGCCGTCGGCGTCTGGCACGGCCTCGGTTTCGGCGTCCTCATCTACCTTGCGGGGCTCCGCTCGATACCGGAGGAGGTCCACGAGGCGGCCAAGATCGACGGCGCCGGCTTCTGGCAGGGCTTTCGGTCCGTCACCTGGCCGCTCCTCACCCCGACGACGATGTTCCTCACGATCATGGGGGTCATCGGGGGCTTCCAGGTGTTCCAGAGCGTTTACATCATGACCGGGGGAGGGCCGCTGGACCGCACCCGCGTCTACCTCTACTACCTCTGGCAGTCCGCCTTCCAGAACCTCGAGATGGGCTATGCCTCCGCGATGGCGGTTCTCCTGTTCGTGATCGTGATGGTCCTCACCCTCGTCCAGCGTCGGTTCTATGACCGGAGGCTTCAGGCATGGCAGTAGCCCGCCGGCCCGAAGCCCCCAGCGATCTCGCGGGCCGCGTCGTTCGGGGCGCCGTTTGGACGGTGGTCATGGTCGGCGGACTGGCGATGGTGGTCCCGTTCCTCTGGATGGTGCTGACGTCGCTCCGAACCGATGCCGAGGCATTCGCTTGGCCGCCACGGCTGGTCACGTGGCCAATGCGCTGGGAGAACTACCCGGAAGCCTGGCAGATCGCGCCATTCGGGCGATTCTTCCTGAACAGCGTCATCGTCAGCGTCTCCGTGACCGTGGGCAGCCTCTTGTTGAACTCCCTGGCCGCGTTCGGCTTCGCCAAGTACGACTTCAGGGGTCGGAACGTGCTGTTCATGGCGCTGCTCGCGACCCTGATGATCCCCTATCAGGTCACGATGATTCCAAGCTTCCTGCTCCTCAAGCAGCTGGCATGGCTCGACTCCTATCCGGGCCTCGTCGTCCCCGGCCTGGCGGGCGCGTTCGGCATCTTCTTCCTGCGCCAGTACATGATCACGATCCCGGACGATTACCTCGATGCCGCACGGATCGATGGGGCGACCGAGTACCGGATCTTCTGGCGCGTCGTCATGCCGCTCGCCAAGCCTGCCGTCGCGACGCTCGCCGTCTTCACCTTCCTTGGAGCCTGGAACGACTTCCTGGGTCCCCTGATCGTCGTGAAGAGCGACGAGATGAGGACTCTGCCGCTCGCGATCTCCGCCCTGTCGGCGGGGCATTACGTGATGAGCTGGCCGCTTCTGATGGCGGGCGCCTCGTTCGTCGTGATCCCGGTTCTCCTCGTCTACCTCGTCGCGCAACGGTACTTCGTCGAAGGCATCGCGCTCGGAGGCCTCAAAGGCTGAGCCCGCATAAGCAATGGATAATCCACCCATCGAATCCCAACATGCGCCGGATGGCGAGATGCCGCGGCGCGACTTTCTTCGGCTTTCCGCCGTCGCCGGCGTAGCCTTGGCCGGTCTGCCGATGGCCGCCCAGGCCCGCCGGTTCGCCGGGTTCGTCCCCAGGGACAAGGGGCTGTCGAAGCAGTGGCTGGCGTCGATCAAGGCGCCGGGCGACAAGGCGGTCTACCGGGAAGCGGAGCTCAAGTACATCGGCATGCCGATCGGTGGCATTTGCGCCGGGCAGGTCTACCTGGGCGGCGACGGCCGCCTCTGGCTCTGGGACGTCTTCAACGAGATCAAGCTGGGCACGGTTCCGAAGCGGGTCGCCTATCGGGGCAGCACGATCGAAGCGGGTGGAGGCGCGAACTACGTGGAGCCCCCCGAGCAGGTCCACCCCTTCGAGCAGGGGTTCGCGCTCAAGGCAGGTGGCAAGGTCCGACGGTTCGACGCCTCGGGATGGAGCGACGTCTCGTTCGTCGGCGAATACCCGATCGGCACGGTGGAGTACCGGGACCCCGAATGCCCGATCGCGGCGACGTTGGAGGCCTTTTCGCCCTTCATCCCGCTCGATCCCGACGATTCGGGCCTTCCCGCCGTCCTCATGTCCTATCGACTCAAAAACTCGGGTTCGGAACACGTCGAGGCCGAGATCGCCGGATGGATGGAGAACCCGACGGGCATCAGGACAGTGCCGCCGGGCGAGGCGATCCGACGGAACCGCTGGAGCCCATCAGACTCTCGCCTGGACTTCCTGATCGAAGAGCCTGCCTCCGAAAGCGACACCAGCCGGCCCCCCATCCTTTTCGAGGACTGGAACCAGGAGGACTACGAAGGCTGGACCGTATCGGGCACCGCCTTCGGGCCGGGACCGATGGCGAAGACGGCGCTGGGTGGGCACGTGGGTGGCCCGGGCGAGAAGTTCGCCAAGTCTTACAACATCCGGAACGGCGAGGACAACGTTCGGGGCGACGCGCATCTGGGGAGGCTCGCCAGCCGCCCCTTCAAGATCGAACGCAAGTTCGTCGAGTTCTACATCGGCGGAGGCAACCATCCGAACAAGGCCTGCATGAACCTGGTGGTGGACGGCCAGGTGGTCCGAACCGCCACGGGGCGCCAAGAGGATCACCTGCGGCTCGAGCGATGGGACGTGCGCGAACTCGAGGGGAAGCAGGCGACGATCGAGATCGTTGATGACGAACCCGGTTTCTGGGGACAGATCGGCGTCGGCCAGATCGAGTTCGTGGACCAGCCCACCCGCGACCTTTCGAAAAGTCCCGACTTCGGCGAAATGTCGCTGGCGATCCTCCAGCCGAAGGCCACCGACCGGGCTGTCATGGAGATCGGCGATCCAGCGCTCCTGTTCGAGTCTCCGTCGACGGGAGCCGGAGAAGCGCAGGCGCCGACGCCCGGGAAACCGAGGAGCGGGCTCGTTCGGCAGGTCCGCTTGGCCCCGGGGGAAGAGGCAACGGTCGTGTTCGTGGTCGCCTGGCGGTTCCCGAACCTGACGCTGAACCGCCTCGGCGAGGTTGGGCACTTCTACGCGCAGCGGTTTCCGACCGCTGCTTCCGTCGTGGACTACATTGCGAAAAACCATCGCCGGCTCACGGACAAGACGAAGCTCTGGCATCGAACCTGGTACGACTCGACGCTGCCGCACTGGTTCCTCGACCGGATGATGGCGAGCGCTTCGACGCTGGCGACGATGACGTGCGTCCGGTTCGCCAACGGCCGCTTCTACGGCTGGGAGGGCATCGGTTGCTGCGACGGAACCTGCGGGCACGTCTGGCAATACGCGCAGACCGTCGGCCGCCTCTTCCCCTCGCTCGAGAGGGGGGTCCGCGAGACGGTCGACTATGGAGTGGCTTTTCACCCGGAGAACGGCCTCATCGACTTTCGGGGCGAGTACGGGTTCGGCTTCGCCGCCGACGCCCAGGCGGGCTACGTGCTGCGCACGTACCGCGAGCACCAGACGAGCCCCGACGATGCCTTCCTCCCCAGGGTGTACCCGCGGATGAGGCAAGCGCTCGAACACCTGATCGGCCACGACGGCGACGACAACGGGATCCTCGAAGGCAGGCAGCACAACACGCTCGACGTCGATCTGTATGGGCCTTCCTCGTGGCTCACGTCGCTCTACCTGGCCGCGCTTCGCGCCGGCGAGGAGATGGCGAAGGAAACGGGCGATACCGCGTTCGCGTCGAGGTGCCGCACCCTCTTCGATAGGGGATCGCGCCAGTTCACCAGGCTGTTCTTCAACGGCGAGTATTTCGTCCAGCGGCTGGACCTCAAGGAACATCCCGAGGCCCTGCGGTACGGGAATGGCTGCGAGATCGACCAGGCGATGGGCCAGGGATGGGCTTTCCAAGTGGGCCTCGGCCGCATCACGGAGTCGGCACCGACGCGCAAGGCGCTTTCCTCCCTGTATCGGAACAACTTCCTTTCGGACGTCGGGCCTTTCCGCGACCGGTACAAGCCCGGCCGCTGGTATGCGGTGCCGGGAGAGAGCGGGCTTCTGACGTGCACGTTCCCCAAAGGGAACCGTGAGGAGATCCTCGGTCCGAACCCGACGTGGGCGTCCATGTATTTCAACGAATGCTGGACCGGATGCGAATATGAAGCGGCGGGGCACATGATGGCCGAGGGGCTCGTCGACGAGGCGCTGACGATCGTGCGGGCGGTGCACGACCGCCACCACCCCGTCAAACGGAACCCGTGGAACGAGGTCGAATGCAGCGACCACTACGCTCGAGGAATGGCCTCTCACGGCGTTTTCATCGCCGCGACCGGCTTCGAGTACCACGGGCCGAAGGGTGCGATCGGCTTCGCTCCCAAGATCCGTCCCGAGAGTTTCCGCGCGGCCTTTACCGCCGCCGAAGGGTGGGGGACCTACCGGCAGTCCATCGGCCGCGAGTCGATGGAGGCTGGGATCAGGGTCAACCACGGGTCGCTCCGGCTCAAGGGGGTCACCCTCGAGGTTCCGAGAAGGCTCGGCGACCGGATGCGGGCTACGCTCGGGTCCAAGGCGCTCGCGGCGAGGACGCGGCGGAAGGGGACGAAGCTCGTGGTGAGTCTGGCGGACGAACTGCGGATCGAAGCCGGCGAGGAACTCGAGTTCCACACCACCTGAACGTGATAGGCTATCGCACGGGCATTCTAAACGGAGAACGGAGGATGGAAAGAAGATGAAGTGGACGCTGCCAGCAATTCTCGCGTTGACGGTCGTCGGTTGCAGCTCGAACGGTGGAGACGCCGCGAAGAACGGCACCCCCGCCGCTGGAGGAACCGAGAAGGAGAGTTATACGATCGGCATGAGCCAGTGCAACCTCGGCGAGCCGTATCGGGTCCAGATGAACAAGGACATCGAGGCCGCCGCGAAGGAGCACCCTGAACTCCAGGTCGTCTTCAAGGATGCTCAGAACGACGCCCTGAAGCAGAGGAGCCACATCGAGGAGTTCGTCCAGGACAAGGTGGACCTTCTCATCGTCAGCCCCAAAGAGGCTCAGCCGCTCACGGAGCCCGTCGCGAAAGCGATCGACGCCGGCATCCCGGTCATCGTTCTGGACCGTGCCGTCCTCGGCGACAAGTACACGTGCTTCATCGGCGC
>DASWVS010000442.1:0-19617 GCA_036401135.1 Fimbriimonas sp. | reverse complement strand
GCAACCGTCGTCGACGCGCTGCTCGAAGCTGTGCTCCCCGGAGGAACCCTCCTCTTCCCCACCCACTCCTGGGCACTGGCGGAGAGGCCGAACGATCTCTCCTTCGACGTCCGGAGCACGCCGGCGATGCGCATCGGCGCTATTCCCGAGGCGGCTCGCCGAAAGCCGGGCGCGCAAAGGAGCCTCCACGCTACCCACTCGGTCGTCGCCTTCGGCCCCCGTACGGGCATCTATGTAAGGGGCCACGAACGGTGCGACACGCCGTGCGGCGTCGGAAGCCCCTACCACACGCTCGCCGAACGGAGCGGCCTGGTCCTCCTCCTGGGGTGCGACCACCGCTCCAACACCTCGATCCACATGGTCGAAGAGCTGCTCGAGCTGCCCAGGGCGATGGAGGAGGGTCGGCGAACCGCCCTCCTGACCGGATACGACGGGACGACGCTCAAGCTTCCCACCCGGATGCACTCGTTCCGCCTACGGGAGTTCATGCGCGTCGACGAGCCGATGTCCCGCTTGGGCATCCAGAGGACGGTACGGGTGGGGCCGGCGCTCTGCCGGGTGGTCGATGCGCGGAGGCAGCGGGACTGGCTCCTCGAAGAACTTCGCCGCGATCCTGGCTGGCTCTTCGGCTGATCCTCCACAATGGCTCTATGATCACCGTCGTTGGGGCCGGCTTTGCCGGGGTCGAGGCCGCCTGGGCGATCGCGTCCCGGGGCGAGAGGGTCCGCCTCTACGAGATGCGTCCCCGGCGGAACACCCCCGCCCACACCACCGAGTACTTCGCGGAACTGGTCTGCTCCAACTCGTTCAAGTCCAAGCTTCCCACCACGCCTGCGGGACAGCTGAAGGAGGAGATGAAGGCTCTCGGATCGATCGTCCTTCGGCTCGCCGAGGAGCACGCGGTCCCCGGGGGCGAGGCGCTGGCGGTCGATCGCGACGCCTTCGGAGCGGCCGTCACCCGCACCCTCGAAGGGCATCCCCTGATCGACGTGGTCCGCGACGAGTTTCGTCCGGAGGACGCGGAACAGCTTCTCAATGCAACGCGCTCCTCGCCGCACCCCCTCGTCCTCGCCACCGGCCCCCTCACCACCCCGGAGATGTCCGAATGGCTGGCTCGCCTGACCGGCAGGGACCACCTGTACTTCTACGACGCCGTGAGCCCGACGGTCGATGCCGCCACGCTGGACCGGGGGATCGTCTTCGCTCAGAGCCGCTACGACAAAGGGGGGGACGATTACCTGAACTGCCCCTTCGACCGCGAGTCCTACGACCGGTTCGTCGAAGAGCTCGTGAAGGCCGAAAGGGCGCCGGTCCATGCCTTCGAGGCCGGGGGCAAGCGCGACCTGCCGGAGGGCGAAGACCCGAATGCCGAAGCCCGGTTCCTCGAGAAGGTGAAGTACTTCTCGGGCTGCACCCCGATCGAAGCGATCGCGGAGAAGGGTCCGCGCAGCCTCGCCTTCGGCAACTTCAAGCCGATCGGGCTGACCGACCCGCGGACGGGGAGGCGCCCCCACGCCGCCCTTCAGCTTCGGCCGGAGAACCGCGAGAAGAGCCTCTACTCCCTCGTCGCCTGCCAGACGCGGTTGAAGTGGGGCGAGCAGAAGCGGGTGTTCCGTCTCGTGCCGGGGCTGGAGAACGCGGAGTTCGTCCGTTTCGGCGTGATCCACCGGAACACCTACCTCGACGCCCCTCGCGTCCTCGAAGCCTGGCTGGAGATGCGCGAGGTGCCGCGGCTCTTCGTCGCAGGGCAGTTGACCGGCGTCGAGGGTTACGTGGAGTCTGCCGCCATGGGGATCTTTGCCGGAATCCAGGCCCTGCGGACGCTGCGGGGCGAGGAACCGATCCTTCCCGGCCGAGCCTGCGCCTACGGGTCGCTGGTCGCCCACCTGCAGGACGACACGCCGCGAGAGTTCGCGCCGATGAACATCAACTGGGGGCTGTTTCCCGAGCCCGAGCCGCCGGTGCGGGACAAGGTCCTTCGTCGAGAGCAGAAGCTCGAGGCGGCGAAGGAGGCGTTCCGGGAGTGGTTCGAGCGCCTCGGCTCAGTCAAGCCGGCTGGGGATCCTGCGGCGTAACAGGACCGAAAGCAGATAGATCCCGGCGGCGGTCCAGACGCAAAGGAAGATCCAGATCGGCAGCCACAACGCCAAGGAACTGATCGTGATCGCCGCGCCGAGGATCATCTTGCCCACGGCGAACACGAGGTAGAAGAGGAGCAGGACCGGGCCCAGCGCGAGCATCCCTTCGGCGCGCCATTCGAAAGGAAAGATCCACAGGCCCTTCGCCGGCGGGGCGCCCTCCCACAACTCGTCCCGCTGAAGGCTCCTCAGAACCTCGAGCTGCCGCTTCGCCATCCGGCTGTACCAGAGCGCCGTTCCCGCACCGGCGAGGACCAGCGCCCACAGCCAGCCTGGGCCGCCCCAAAGCTCCCGGCCGGACACGATGGCGCCCAGATGCCAGAGAAGGATCACGCCGAGCAGCACGCAGCTCGGGAACGAACCGATCGCCCGCAGCATCGAGCCGTTGACCGAGCCTGGGCCGATCACCAGCGGCGGGAACTGGGCGACGGGGGCGGGCGACTCCTCGAGGAACCGCCGGATGCCTTCGTCGAACTCCTTCTCCGGCCGGCACGCGTCAGCAGGCTTGGCCTGCAGCACGGCGATTTGGAGGTACACGTTCCGCCGGAGCCAGCGGTTTCGATCGACCGGCGCGCGGAGGCTCAGCGTATAGCGACCCGTCCGTTCGTCGGTGAGCCCGTAAAGGCGGGTGCGCGAGGCCTGGCTCGGGTCGATGTGGGTCGTGTTCAGCACGAACGAGGTGCGGTGGCCGAAGAAACCCATCGCCCCCTCCTCGAACCAGGCGACGCCCCGGTCGGAACCGGTCCGGATGCCGTTCTGGAGGATCCAAATCTGGACGAGCCAGGCCTTCTCGTCCTCGAGCAGCGAGAGGTCTTTCCGAGTGGCCAGACTGCGCCGGTCTTTCAGGATCATCGAAAAGATCCCGTACAGGAGGAAGAAGCCGGGGGCGGCGAGGAGCAGCGCCAGCAGCGGCAGGCCCGCCAGGACCGTAAGGCTGCCGACGAGCGCCACATAAACGGCCGGACTGAACACCCACAGCACCTCGCGCCAGGAGATCTGCATCGAGTCGGCGGGCGCGTGGCTGTACCATCGCGCCACCGGCGGGTGGGCGGCCATCGGTTCGCGATCCGATACCGGGGCTCCGGAGGCCATGGTTTCAACCATTCTAACGGAGAACGGAGGCCGCTCGTTCCGCGGTAGCACGGCCGCTTCCCTTTCCGCGACGACGTCGAGCGGCGGCTTCCCCTTGAAAAGAGGCGTGGAGCTTCCACCGCCCCACGCCTCTTTGGGTCGCGCACCCTTACCAGTTCTCGTCGCGGACGCTCAGCCCGCGGATCGGTTCAGGTTCGCTGGTATCCCAGTTGTCACAGTCGAGCCTCTCGCAGCGGATCATCCGCTGGACCGATCCGTCCACGGTTTCGACGTCGGCGACCTTGCCGAATCGGCAGCTCAGGCACATCTCCGGTTCGAGAAGTCGAACCACCTTCAGTTGTCTTTTCCCCATGTTGCTTGCTCTCCCTATTGAGGGGTTCCCGTTCGGTTTTGACGATTCCAAAGCGGAGAAGGTCCAAGACTTGGTCACAAATTGTAGTCCCCCGCGATCGGGACCGCGGCCCCATCGGAGTAGTCATCACGGTTAAGTTCGGGTTATCCTTCAGCGCTCATGACACTCCTGGACGACCTGTGGGATTTTTCGGACCCCGACCTTTCCGAATCGCGCTTCCGGGAGGCGCTCGCCGACGATCGGTTCGAGAGGTCCGAAGTTCTCACTCAAATCGCCCGCACCTATAGCCTCCGCGGCCGGTATCCCGAAGCACGCCACCTCCTCAGCGAAGCCGAACGGCACCCCCACTCGAACCGCGCTTCTGTAAGAATTTTACTAGAGATAGGCCGGTGCCACAACTCGGCCGGGGAAAAGCAGCACGCCCGGTGTCTTTTCGTCCAGGCCTGGCAGGCGGCGCTCGATCTGCGCGAGGACGCTCTCGCCGTCGACTCCGCCCACATGGTCGCCATCACCCACTCCGGCGACCCGTCCCTCGAGTGGAATCGCCGGGCCCTCGCCCTGGCCGAAGCGTCCCTCGACCCGCGCGCCCGCAGATGGATGGCTTCCCTCCACAACAACCTCGGCTGGGTCTACCACGACGACTACCGCGACTACCCCCGCGCCCTCGTCCACTTCGAACGCTCTCTGGCTGCCCGAGCCGCGCAGGGAGATCCCGAGGCCGTTCGCATCGCCCGGTGGGCGGTCGCCCGATGCCTGCGCTCTCTGGGTCGTCACGACCAGGCTCTCGAGGAGCAGCAGCGGCTGCTCGACGAGGGCGGGGCTGGAGACGGGTACGTCCACGAGGAGATCGCGGAATGCCTCGTCGCCCTCGGACGCGAAACGGAGGCCGACCCCTACTTTCGGCAAGCCTACGACCTGCTCTCCGCGGACCCGTGGTTCAGCCAGAACGAGCCGGATCGGCTCGCGAGGCTCCAGCTTGCGAGTCGTTGAGTTTTCTGCCCAATGTTGTGTCGATAGCCGTTTTCATACGACAATGTAAGGTATGAGAAGCCTTCGGGTTCTGCTCGTTTGGGCCGGGGTTGCGCTGGCGCTGGCAGGGTGCGGCGGCGGAGGGTCTTCGAAGGGCTCGAAAGGGGGGCCGCCACCGACCGAGAAGACGCGTCAGAAGGTCTTCCAGGTGCTGGCCGGGTCCCAGATGGCGATGATGCAGGGCGGCTTCCAGAGCTCCGCCCAGGCCGACGCGATGAACGGCGCCGAGACGGGCCGTGCGTCGATGATGCTGATCGGCTCCTACGTTCGGGGATTGGGCGCCCAGGCCATGTTGGTCGGGAGAAAAGCCCGACCCCAGGACGACGACGGAGGAGGATCCGTCGGAGGCGGAGGTTCCGGCGGGGACGACGGGACCGACGACGACTGGAACCCGGACTTTTACTACGACGAGTATCTCGGGCTCTGGGTCGAGAACCAGTTCGGCGAGCAGGAATGGACGACGCTCCTTTGGGTGGACGAAGCGAAGACCGAGCCCGCCGGCAGCTTCCGGACCATCTTCGAAGGTTCCTACGACGCCTATCCGGTCCGGTACTTGAGCGTCTACGAGATCACCGCCGGAACGGCGGCAGGCGCTAACGGCCGGTACGAGGTCGTGCAAACCGACGAGGCGAACGGCTCGATGAGCTACGAGAGCCATTGGCCCGGCTACGGCAACGACGAAGGAGCTTCGACCTGGAGCACCGAAAGCACCACCTGGCGCTCGTACAGCAGCCTCGAGGACGGATCCTGGTTCCGCCATGAAGGCACCTTCAACGCCGACGGCACGGGAAGCTCGACGTCGGAGAACTCGGACGGCTATCGCTGGACCTATCGCTACTTCGCGGACGGCTCCGGCGAGGGCCTCATCGAGGGTCCGGATCCCGGGTTGCCGGCGAAGGTGACCTGGCGCGACGGCAAGTACCGGATCGAATACGCCGACGGCACGGTCGAGGAATGGGACTTTGGCGCGGTTTCGGTCGGATCGGTTCGGCCCGACTGACCCGGCGAACGGCAGGTTTCGGTCGGACAAAAGACCCGCTCGTGTAACGGGCGTCACAGCCGCCGATATACTTGCCGTCACCTGGCATGAAAACCGCTCCATTTCTCTTGGTCTTGCTGGTGCCGTCCCTCGCCGCCTCGGCACAAAACGAAGCACCTCTCCTCGCACGAAACCCGGCGCTCGGCGCCGATAAAATCGTCTTCGAGTTCGGAACCGACCTCTGGGTCGTCGCCCGCGAAGGCGGCAAAGCCCGCCGGCTCACGGTGGGCCCCGGCATCGAAGCCAACCCCAAGATCTCCCCCGACGGCAGGTCCGTCGCCTTTTCCGGCGAGTACGACGGCAACGTCGACGTCTTCGTCGTGAGCGTCGAAGGCGGCCAGCCGCGCCGATTGACCTTCCACCCCGGATCCGACCAGCCGGAGGGATGGACTCCCGACGGCAAGAACGTGCTGTTCTCGAGCGGCATGGACCATCCGAACGGTAACGCCCGCCTTTATACGGTTTCCCTCAACGGCGGATGGCCGAACGCGCTTCCGTTGCCCCGCGGTTGGGCGGGCTCCTTCTCGAAAGACGGCAGCCAGATCGCCTATATCCCGCACGACCTGTGGCAGCCCCACTGGAAGCGCTACAAGGGCGGGCAGACGACCCCGATCTGGATCGCCAGGCTGAGCGACAGCAAGGTTGAGAAGATCCCCCGAGAGAACAGCAACGACCGAAGCCCGATGTGGGTCGACGACACGGTCTACTTCATCTCCGACCGGGGCGCCGACCGGAGCACCCTCTGGGCGTACGACACTGGCAGCAAAAAGGTCCGAAGGCTGCTGCCCCCGGGCGATTTCGACACGAAGTCGGCGTCGGCAGGCCCCGGCGGCATCGCTTTCGAACGGTTCGGCGGCATCTACCTGTACAACACCCGGACCGGCGACACCAAGAAGGTCAAGATCGAGATCGACGACGACCAGGTCGAGATCCGGCCCGCCTACCGCCCCGTCGGCGACAGCATCGCCGCCGCCGACCTGTCGCCGAGCGGCGTCCGCGTCGTCTTCGAGGCGCGGGGCGACATCTTCTCGGTCCCGGTCGACAAAGGCGACGCGCGCAACCTGACCAACACCCCCGGGGTCGCCGAACGGGCGCCCGTGTGGTCTCCGGACGGAAAGAAGATCGCCTTCCTGAGCGACGAGGACGGGAACTACAAGCTCAAGGTCGTCGACCAGATGGACGGGGGCAAGGGCGAGAGCTACGATATCGCTCCGACATGGGTCCGATCCTTCGCCTGGTCGCCCGACAGCAAGAAGATCGTCTTCGTCGACCAGAACCTCCACCTCGGCTATCTCGACCTCGGGACCAGGCAGACGAAGCGCTTCGACCGCCAGATCCACTACTACTTCGGCGAGCGCACCCAGCCCGCCTGGTCGCCCGACAGCAAGTGGATCGTCTACACGAAAATGGGCCGCAACAAACTCCACGCTGCCCACGCCTACTCCCTCGACTCGGGCAAGAGCACCCAGATCACGGACGGCCTGAGCGACGCGATGAACCCCGTGTTCGACAACGATGGCAAGCACCTGTACTTTCTGGCGAGCACCGACGTCGCCAATACCGTGTCGCTCGGGGGACTGAGCACCTTCGGCCAGGAGACGTCCTACAACGGCTACATCGTCAACCTCCGCGCCGACGATCCTTCCCCCTTCGCTCCCCAGAGCGACGAGGAGAAAGGCGATCCGGAACCGCCGAAGGAGGCGCTCAAGGAGGAGAAAAAGCCTGACGCTCCCGCCGCCGAGAAGCCCAAGGAGGATAAGGCCGTCAAGATCGATTTTGACGGTTTGAGCCAGCGCATCCTGTCGCTCCCCATCCCGCGCGGATCGTACTACGGCCTTGTCCCGGCGACCGCCGGAAACCTTCTGATCCTGCGTGGCGGACCGGGAGGCCCGCCCTCGGTGCAGAAGTTCAGCCTGCAGAGCCGGCAGGCGACGCCGTTCGCCAGCGGCGTCATGGGGATCACCGCCAACGCCAAGGGAGATAAAGCCCTCCTGAGGACGATGTCGGGCTGGCAGGTCGTGGGCACGGCGCAGCCTGTTCCGCCGGGAGGCGCCGCGATCAATACCTCGGGCATGCAGGCGCTGGTGGATCCGAAGGCGGAGTTCCGCCAGATGTTTGCCGAGGTCTGGCGGAACTTCCGCGACTTCTTCTACGACGCGAACGTCCACGGCCTGGACATCGAGAAGGTCAAGGCGAAGTACCGGCCCTTCCTCGACAACCTCTCGAGCCGCGAAGACTTCAACTACCTGATGCTCGACATGAACAACGAAGTGGTGGTCGGGCACACCTTTTCCGGCGGCGGCGACGTCCCCAGCGGGCGGTATGTCCCGGGCGGTCTGCTCGGCGCCGACTACGCCCTCGAGAACGGGCGCTACCGGTTCAAGAGGATCTACGACGGCGAGAACTGGAACCCGAACCTGAGGGCTCCTCTGACCGCCCCTGGCGCGCAGGTCAAGGCCGGCGAGTACCTGCTCGCCGTCAACGGCCGCCAGATCACGGAGAAGGACAACGTCTACCAGGCGTTCGAGAACACCTCCGGAAAGCAGGTCAGCCTCACCGTCGGTCCCAACCCGAACGGCGACGGTTCCCGCACGGTCACGGTGGTGCCGATCGGGAGCGAGTACGGGCTCCGGAACCGGGCGTGGATCGAGGACAACCGCCGCAAGGTTCAGGAGCTCTCGAACAACCGGATCTCGTACATCTACATGCCGGACACCGGCGGCGGCGGCTACGACTCGTTCAACCGCTACTTCACCGCTCAGCTCGATAGGGATGCGGTCCTCATCGACGACCGCTACAACGGCGGCGGCGCGCTCGCAGACTACGTGGTGCAGATCCTGAGCCGGCAGGTGCTGGGATACGCCAACCAGCGCGACCTGGAGGACGTGCCGATCCCCGCCTTCAGCAACGAAGGCCCCAAGGCGATGATCATCAACGAGATGGCGGGCTCCGGCGGCGACGCGATGCCGTGGTTCTTCCGCACTGCCAAGCTCGGCCCGCTGATCGGGACCCGTACCTGGGGAGGTCTCGTCGCCGCCGGCCAGGGCGTGCCGCTGATGGGAGGCGGCTGGCATACCGCGCCTCAAGAGGCGATCTACGGCCTCAAAGGCGAGTGGGAGATCGAGAACAACGGCATCGGCCCCGACCTGCACGTCGAAGAGGACCCGTTCCTATGGCGGCAGGGACGCGACCCGCAGCTCGAGACGGCGGTGAAATACCTCGTCGACCAACTTGCCAAGAACCCGCCGGCAAAGCGAAAGCGGCCAACGTATCCGAACTACCACAAGCAGTCGGGATTGGGCAAGTAGAGCGTGAGGCGTGAGGCGTGAGGCGTGAGGTCCGGAACTTCACGCTCCACGCTTCACCACGCCCTTCGCCTCACGCACCAGGCCTGATCACCACCTTCATCCCTTCTCGGCTTTCCATGGCCTCGAACGCGTCGTGGATCTGCGAGAGGGGAAACCGGTGCGTGATCAGCGGCTTCACCCGCACCAGCCCCTTCTCCAGCAGTTCGACCGCCAGCTCGTGGTGCCGGGGGACGCAGCCGTGGGAGCCGGTGACGAAACACTCCTTGTAGTGGATCGTGTTCGAAAGCACGCTCAGTGGCCTTTCGTCCTTCTTGAGGCCGCCGAACAGGTTGACGTACCCCCGATGCGCCACCATCTCGATCGCCTGCTCGTGCGATTCGACGCTTCCCGCCGCCGTGACCACCACGTCCGGGCCTTCGCCGCCGGTCAGTTCCCGGCACCGGGCCACAACATCCTCCTCCCCGCTGGCGATGTAGGCGTCGGCGCCGTAGGCCTTGGCGATCTCCATCCGCTTTCGGCTGCGCTGGACGCCGATCACCTGCGTCGCGCCCATGATCCGCGCGAGGTCGATCATCATGCACCCGATCGGGCCGAGGCCGATGATCACGACCTTCTGGCCAAGGCTCAGGTTTACGAGTTCGAAGCCGTTGACGGCGCACGCGAGGGGTTCCGCAAGGGCCGCTTCCTCGGCAGGCAGCGAGTCGGAGACCGCGGCCACCGGACCCTCCTCCAGCAACAGCTTCGGAAGGACCATGTACTGGGCGAACGCCCCCGGGATCTGGTAGCCGACCGCGTAGTTGACCGCGCAGTTGTTGCCGAGGCCGTTGCGGCACCAGCGGCACTGGCCGCAGGGCACGTCCGCGCCGAGTGCGACGCGCTGGCCTTCCCTGACCCGGGTGACGTTCCTCCCGACCTTCACCACCGTTCCCGCCGTCTCGTGGCCGATGATCGTCGGCGGCTTGACGCGCGGGTTCCCGTGGTGAAGGATCCGGACATCGGAACCGCAGATGCTCACCGCATCGACTCTCATGAGCGCCGAATGGTCGTCGATCTCGGGGATCGGCACCTCCTTCAGCGTCAGGCGGTCCAGGTCTTCGAGGATGGCGGCGAGCATGTTCATGGCTTGATCAGGATCTTGGAGACCCGGTCGGGGTGGTCGCGCATTTGTTCGAGCGCCGGCAGCGCTTCATCGAGGGAGACGCGGTGGGACACCAACGTCGTCAGGTCGATCTTTTTCGCCCGAACGGCATGGAGCACGGCGTGCCAGTCGTCGCCCGTCCCCAAAGATGAGTAGTCCGAGTTCCACGTGCCCAGCAGCGAGGCCTCCTTGCGCATCAGTTGGGAGACGAGGTCGGCGGGGAGCTCGAGGTCGCGGCTCGGGTTGCCCAGCAGCACGACCGTGCCGCCGCGAGCAACGCTGCGGCAGGCGGCGAGCATCGTCGCCGGAACGCCCGCGGCCTCGATGCAGACGTGCGCCGTGGTCTCCGCCGGCGAATCGAAGACTTGCGAAAAGCCGAGGCTTCGCGCCAACTCCGCCTTTCGCGGGGCGATGTCGAAGATGAGAACCTCGGCAGCCCCCATCGACCGCGCCCACTGCGCCACCATCAGCCCGATCGGCCCGGCTCCGTAGACCGCCACGTTGAGGCCGAACAGGCTCCGGCCCGTCCTCCGAAGGGCATGGAGCGCGACGGACGCCGGCTCGGTGAGGGCGGCCTCTTCCAGGCTCACGCCCGCCGGAACCTTCGCTAGGTTCCGGCTCGGTGCGACGACGTACTCGGCGAAAGCCCCGTCGTCGCGCGATCCCAGGTAGCCGTAGTTCTCGCACTGGACGTACCTGCCGCTTTCGCAAGGCGCGCACTCGCCGCACCAGAGGAGCGGGAAGACCGCGACCGCGTCCCCGACTTCGAGGCCTTCGACTCCGGGCCCCTTCTCCGCGATCGTCCCAGCAAACTCGTGCCCGGGGATCGTCGGGAACCGGTAGGTCCCTTTGGAGAAGATGCGCGGGATATCCGATCCGCATACCCCGCAGGCCGCGACCCGCACCAGCGCCTCGCCGGCCTTAGGAGCCGGCGTCGGGACGTCGATGAGCCGCAAGTCCCCGACGCCATGGAGGCTCAGGGCCTTCATCCCTCGAGCACCTGCCGGATGCGCCGCATGTTCTCGCGGTAGGGCGCGCCAGGATGGAAGAGCGAGCTGCTTCCGAGGACGAGTTCGTCCGCGCCCGACTCCACCATCTTCGGGATGTTGGCGAAGCTGACGCAGCCGTCGACCTCGATGGAGATGTTCCTTCCCTGCAGCCTAGCCCTCGCTTCCGAGATCTTTCCGATCGCGCCCTCGACGAGGGGCTGGCCGGCAAATCCCGGGTCGACGGTCATGAGCAGGAGGAAGTCGAACGCCTGCGCGTAGTCGAGGACGTTGAGCGGGGTCGCCGGGCACAGGGCGATCCCGGCTTGGATGCCTTTGCCTCTGATCGACCGGATCGTTCGGTTCAGATGGACCGCCGTCTCGGCGTGGATCGAAATCCGCTCGACCCCGATCTCGGCCAGCTTCTCGATGAAAAGATCGTTGTTCTCGACCATGAGGTGGACGTCGAGCGGGAGCTTCGTCAGCTTGCGGAGCGCCTCGACGAGACCGAGTCCGAGCGGCATGTTCGGCACGAAATGCGCGTCCATCACGTCGACGTGGATCATGTCCGCGCCGATCGCCTCGAGCCGCCCGACTTCGGCGGCGAGGTGCCCCATATCCGCGCACATGATGCTGGGCATGAGCCGCACCTTGCCCGGCCGTTGCTCCTCCGCCCCTCCCAGCCACTGTCGGCGCAGGGTCTGCAGGGACCCCCGGAGGGAGGCCTCGAGGTCCGGGTCGGAGTAATCCCGGCCAAGCTTCGGTCCCGGGATTTCGAGGTAGCCGACCAGTTCCCGAACCGGGAGCCTCGATGCGTTCTCCAGCAGGTACCGCCGCACCGCGGGCACGTCGACCACGCCCGGATCAAGGTCCGCCTCGGTGAACCCGATCGTCGATGCGTACATCGCGTCGGTGTTCCTTAGGTGCAGTTCCCGCGTCCACGGCAGGCCGGCCTCGAGCAGCGCCATGTTGTCGAAAACGACGCGTCCGCGCTCGTCGGCATAGCCGTGGGAGACGTCGGCGCAGTAGCCGATGCGGCTCGTCTCCGACGGATGTGCCGTGTGGTGGGCGTCCAGCTCGGAGGCGAACTCGCAGATCTCGTCCGGTAGCGTCGGCGGCTCGGCAAGGCAGCTCATCGGCTCCATCGTCAGGCATCCGACGCCCTTGGAGTGCGCCTCGCGCATCAGCTCCTTCATGTGACGGAGGTAGGTTCGGACCCCCTCTCGCTTCGTCTCCATCCGGTCCCGAGGGACCGCGCCGGGGTTGCAGCCGACCGAGTCCGCTCCCACCAGCGCGCCGATCTCGATCAGCCGCTCGTAGTTGCGGCGGGCAACCTCCACAAACGCGGGCTCTTCGCGGAAGAACCCTCCCAATTCGCGATGCGACGTGAAGACGCTTCGGATACGCACCCCTCGCCGATCTGCCTGCTCTCGCAGGTCCCTGAAATAGTCGTCCGGGAGCTGATAGATCTCGAAGAAGGTGCCCAGCTGAAGGTTCTCGACGCCTTCCGAAGCCATGAGGTCGAACAGCCAGGGAAAGGAGTATCGATACTCGATCGGGTCCGACTTGACTCCCAACTCCAGCTTCAGCGGCACAATGTGATCATTATGATCCAATCTCGATCATCTTCAATCACAATACTTGATGAACCTTTGGGTCCTCTGTGCCTGGGGTGGTGAATAAACCTATGAACCCGACCAAGCGACAATGCCAGATACTCGATCTGCTGAAGGAGCAGGAGTGGCTGGGCGTAGAGGAGGCGGTCCGCATCCTCGGATCGAGCCCGGCCTCCATCCGCCGCGACCTCAGAGTCCTGGAGGAAGCCGGCGCGCTTAGGCGCGTGCGAGGCGGGGCGCGGAGAGGCGACATGGTTCCGTTTGAAAAACGGGAGCTTCAGGCGTCCGAGGAAAAGGACGCTATCGCGGCGAAAGCCGTCGAGCTGCTCCGGCACGGTGACGTGGTGATCGTCGACGGGGGGACGACGACGATGCACGTCGCGTACCACCTTCCCAAGTTTCGTCTCACGCTCATCACCAACTCGCTCCGCCTCGCCGGCTACCTCGACGAGCGGTCGGCGCAGTACCCGGAGCTGGACCTGTTCCTCACCGGCGGCTTCGTGTACCCGGGCTCGTCGCTCCTCGTGGGCCCCGGGGCGCAGGCGAGCCTTCAGAACTACCATGCCGACTGGGCTTTCCTCTCCGCCGAAGGGCTGGACCCGGAAGGGCTCTACAATACGAACGAACTCGTCGTGGAATCGGAGCGACTCATGATCGCGAACTCCGCGCGCTCCGCGGTCCTGATCGACCACACGAAGCTCGGGCGAAGAGCGATGTGCCGAGTGGCGCCCGTTGTCGATCTCGACACGGTCGTATGCGACGACGCGCCCGATTGGCTCCCCGAGAGCCTGAACGTCCTGACCGTCTAAGCGGCTTGCCTGGGAGCGATCGAGTCGATAAGCCCTCCCAGAACCTGGATCGCCTCCTCCTCTTTCGCCCAAGCGTCATGAAGCACCGCCGCTTCGGACCGGCGGACCTCCTCCGTCCAGTCGTCGTAGCCCTTCTCCGACCACGTGCCGAAAAAGGCGTCCTTGCGGCGCATGCACGCCGTCAGCGACGCCTCCACCTCGTCGTAAATCTCAGCCGCCTGGAAGAGCCGCTTGACGATCGGCTTCGGGAAGAAGGGCGCAACCTCGCGCAGGAACGGCCCGGCATGGGAGCGCGCGTCCGCCAAAAGGCTGAATTGGAGCCAGTTGACGGTAAAGAGCTCCCTCCGCAGCAATGCGTCCAGACCCTCCGCCCCCCGCAGGTCCTCCGCCCATTGGGCATACGCGGCCCGTCCGAGCTTGCATTCCGGGACCTCGCCGGCTCCTTGCCACTGACGGATCGCAATGCGGAGGCCCTCCAATGCGCCCTCGCTCGTGCTGAGCGGGCGATGCCTCCGGCCGACGAAGACGGCATATCGCGGCAGTTCGGCGGGATCCCGCTCGACCGAGCTTTCCGGGTTCGCGTACTCGCGCATGACGACCCGCCCCTCGTCGTAGCCGAAAACCACCGCCGTGTGGTGCGACGGGTCGAGGGTCAGCACCGGGATGCCCATGTCGATGGAGGGCCGGATCCTCGCCATCGACGAACTCAGGCGATCGTTGGGATCGAACTCCACGTCCAGCGCCCATCCCGTCGCGCGCCTTGCCGCCTCCAGTTCACGGTCGTAGGCGCGGAATCGATCCCTCGGCGCCCATCGGCTCTCGCCTCCTTCGTACCACCGCACTTGGAAGGCGAGCCCCGTGACACCGAGGATCGTCCGGTAGGTTACGCGGTGCCGGGTCGGCAGGGTCGCCGCCGCCAAAGCTCCGGCGAACGTGTTCTCGCCGCTCTGGCCCCAAACGAGCCGAGGCACACCGTCGATGACGTTCCTGATCGGATGCATTACTGCAGCCATCTTGCTCTCACCTCTCGCCCCCAGTGTAAGCCCATTTCCGGTGGGCGACAAGCCGCTATGCCATACTTCCCTTTATGATCTCTTCCCCCCGGACCGACCGGCGCTTTCGCCTGTCGGAGGAGCAGGCGCGGAGCCTGGCGGCTGCCTACGGGACGCCCCTCTACGTCGTCGACGAGCGCCATTTCCGGGAAAGGATCCGGGAGTACCGCGATGCCTTCCTTGAAGCGTATCCGAAGGCGTCGATCACCTACGCCTCCAAGGCCAACTCGACCGTGGCGCTGATCGCGATCGCCCACCAGGAAGGTTGCGACATCGACGTGGCGAGCGAGGGCGAGCTTCGGGCGGCTCTCGCAGCCGGCGTCCCCGCTGCCAGCTGCCACTTCCACGGGAACAACAAGCAGCGGTCCGAGCTCGAGTTCGCCGTATCCAACGGCGTCGGATACATCGTCGCCGACCACTTCGGCGAGTTGGAGACGATCGCGGACATCGTCGGCGGCCGCGCACCCGGAAGCCCCCGGATCGTGCTTCGCCTGGCGCCGGGAGTCGACCCTGTCACCCACGCGAAGATCTCGACCGGCCAGGCCGACACCAAGTTCGGCTTCAACATCGCCGACGGATCCGCGGAGAAGGCCACCCGGCGCGCGCTCGATCTCGGCCTCGACCTGCACGGGTTCCACTGCCACGTCGGTTCCCAGCTGTTGGACCCGGAAGCCCAGCGCTCAGGCGGCGAGTTGATCGCGCGGTTCGCCATCGAGATGAACGCGCGCCACGGGTATGCCGCGCGCTACCTGAACGTCGGCGGAGGCCTCGGGGTGATGTACACCGAGGGCGACCAGCCGATGGCGATCCGGGAGTACAACCGGATGATCGTCGACGCCGTCCTCGGCGCGCTCGAAGGAAGCGGGATCGAACCGACGCTCGGCCAGGAGCCCGGGCGTTCCCTCATCGGCGAGAGCGGCGTGACCCTCTACACCGTCGGCGTGGTGAAGACGGTTCCCGCCCGCGCCCACGGCACCCGAACCTATGTCGCCGTCGACGGAGGGTTGAGCGACAACCCCCGCCCGGTGATGTACGGGGCCGCCTACACGGTCGAACGCATCGGCTCCAGCCGGGACGAACAATGGCAGACGGTGACGGTGAGCGGAAAGCACTGCGAAACCGACCGGCTTTTCCCCGACGTCGAGCTGCCCGGCGACATCGGTCCCGGGGACCTGCTACAGGTTTTGGTCACCGGAGCGTATAACTCGGCAATGGCCTCGAACTACAACCGCTATCCGCGGCCCGCGACGGCGCTCCTCCGGACCGACGGAAGCCACTGCCTGATCCAACGAAGGGAGTCATGGGACGACGTGCTCGCCCGGGAGCAGATGCCTTCGGACCTACGCCGATGATGTTCCTTGCCCAGATGGGAGCCGGCCTGCGCGATCCCTCGGTGATCCTGGCGCTCGCCATCGTGATCGTCCTCGCGCTCGGCCTGCACGAGTTCTCTCACGCGAAGTTCGCCGACATGGCCGGCGACCCCACACCGCGCTACTATGGCCGGGTCACGCTCAACCTGTTCAACCACTTCGATCCGATCGGGACGATCATGATCATCTTCACGATCATGACCGGATTCGGTATCGGCTGGGGAAAGCCGGTCCCGATGGACCCGAGCAAGATGAAGAACCCCCGCTGGGACCACTTCGTGGCCGTCCTCGCCGGGCCCTTCTCGAACCTGTTGCAGGCGATCGTGTTCGCGATGCTCTTCCGCGTGCTCGCCCAGGGCGGGTCGCCGCTCATGCAGAACACGTTCGTCTATGCCCTCCTGAGTTTCGGGCTGACGACGAACCTCGCCCTGTGCTTCTTCAACCTCCTGCCTCTGGGCCCGCTCGACGGCATGTGGATCCTGGGAACGTTCCTCCCGGAGAAGGCGAGGTTCCAGTGGACCCGATGGAACCTGACGATCGGGCAGTTTGTGTTTTTGGCGGTGATCATCCTGGGCCAGATGTCGAACCTCTCGATCATCTCCCTCTGGATCGTCCCTCCGATCCGATTCATGATGCGGCTCCTCTTGGGCCAGGAAATCCTCTAGAACATGTCAGATCAAAAGCGCATTCTCAGCGGCATGCGGTCGAGCAACCCGCGTCTGCACGTCGGCAACTACGAAGGAGCACTCCGGAACTGGGTGGACCTCCAGGAGCAGGGCTACAAGATGTTCTGCATGGTCGCGGACTGGCATGCGCTCACCACCATGTACGAGGAGTCCGCCCAGGTGAGCCGGAACGCTCGCGAGGTGGCGAAGGACTTCGTCGCCGCCGGGATCGACCCCGCGCGCAGCAGCGTCTTCATCCAGTCGCACGTGAAGGAGCACGCGGAGCTCTACGTCCTGTTCAGCATGATCACTCCCCTGGGATGGCTCGAGCGCGTGCCGACCTACAAGGAGAAGCAGCAGGACATCGGCGGCGCCGAGCGCGAGGCCTACGGGCTGCTCGGCTACCCCGTGCTGCAAACGGTCGACATCCTGCTCTACAAGCCATACGGCGTGCCCGTAGGCCGCGACCAGGCCCCCCACCTCGAGATCGGCAACGACATCGCGCGCCGATTCAACAACCTCTACGGGGTCGAGGTCTTCCAGCCGTATCGGTACATGATCCCGGAGGACGAATCCCGGGCGAAGGTTCCCGGCCTCGACATGCGCAAGATGTCGAAGTCGTACGACAACTGCATCTACCTCAGCGACACGGAGGACGAAACCGCGAAGAAGATCATGTCGGCCTTTACGACGCCGACCAAGATCAAGAAGACGGATCCGGGCGTTCCCGAAGGGTGCGCCGTCTGCCAGTACCTGCGGATCTACTCGCCGAACTGGGAGCAGGCCTGGCAGGAGGATCGGGAGGGGATCCGCGGCTGCGTGCAGAACAAGCGCGAGTGCATCGAAGCGGTCAACGAGTTCTTCCGGCCGATGCGAGAGCGGCGCGCCCAGCTCGACGACGCGACGATCGAGGAGATCCTGCGCAAGGGAGCCGAAGAGGCCGCCGAAGTCGCCTCGCAGACCCTCGCCGAAGTCAAGCAAGCCATGGGAATGGTGTAACGGAGCGCAGGGCACCCGCCCTGCATCCGGGTCCCCAGGGCACCCGCCCTGGGACGGCTCCTCATACGGACCAGCGCTTCTCCCTGAATCCCGCCGACCCCGGAAGCGGCAGGAAGGCCAAGCGCAGCACAGGGCACCCGCCCTGGGGCATGAGGCGGCCTAGCGCTTCTCCTTGATCACGGCAATCGCCGTCTGAAGCTGGTTGTCCAGCTTCGGGTTGCCGAACTCCACGTCGTGGTCCAGGTCCAACTCGACCTCGACGTCCGGCTGGAGGCCTCCGCTGACGTAGACGCCGTCCTCGTCCACCTTCCGTCCGATGAACCCGCTGTTCGGCAGGTAGTACCGCGCAATCGTGATCTTGGCGCTTGCCTGGTCCACCAGCTTGAAGACGTTCTGGACCGACGCTTTTCCGTAGGTGTGCTCGCCGACGAGCGTCGCCCGGCCGTAATCCTTCAGGACGCCGGCGAAGATCTCGGCGGCGCTGGCCGAGTCCTCGTTCATCAGCACCACGACCGGGTAGTCGAATCGATGCGCGGCTCCGCCATAGGTGGCGGCAACCTCTTCGTGGCCGTCCCGGAACCGCATCTTGACCGCGATCTTGTTCTCCACGAACCGGCTGAGCATTTCCACCGCAGTCTCCAGCAGCCCACCCGGGTTGCCGCGCAGGTCGATGACGAGACCGTCGATCCCCTTGGCCTCGAGCTTTCCGAGCTCCTTGTCGAACTGCATCGTCGTCGGCTCCGAGAAGGAACTGACGCTCAGATAGCCGACCTTGTCCGGCAACGCCTTGGACCGCACTGTCGGCGTGATGATCTTGGCGCGGCGGATGGTCAGAACGGCCGGCTTGTCCTTCCCAGGCCGCATGATCGTCAGCTTCACCAGCGTCCCCCCCGGGCCCTTGATCTGCTCGACGATCTTGTCGATGTCCATCCCGGTGACCGATTTCCCATTGACGCCGGTGATGATGTCGCCGTCGCGCAACCCCGCCGCATAGGCTGGTCCGTCCTCGAACGCCGTCGCCACTTTAGCCCCGAGGGGGTCCGGATTCAGGCTCGCGCCGACCCCGAAGAAGTTCGCCTTCGTCTCGTCCTGAAACTCGCGGGCCGCCTTGGGGACGAGAAACACCGTGTGGGGGTCTCCCAGCGAGGCCATCATCCCGGAGATGCCCGCATACTTCAGATCCTGCGCCTTCAGCGGCTGCACGTAGTTCGCCAGGATGCGGCTGTGGTTCTCGCGGAACACTCGCTCCGGGGAAAGCTGGGGATCGGAGTTCCGGACGCCCAGGAGAGCGCCCATCGACCGCGTCGAGGGCAGCTCGCCGCGCTGCAGGTCGCGCCAGCCGAACCCGAACAGGAAGCAGCCGAACAGGGCCAGTACGGTGAGGACGGTCCTTCTCATGACGGCCTCTTCGCGGTCCGCGCCGGGGCCGTCGCCTTGTACTCCGAGGTCACGAGCGTGTAGCCGGAACCGTCGGGCAGCCGGGTGACCTCATAAACTTTGGTGTCGCTCGTCGGCATCGTCCCCTGCAGGGCCGCCAGGTTCTTCGACTTGAGGGCGAGGGCGAAGATCTGCGCGGCGCCCCGGGTCGAGCCGTCGACCTTGAGCGTGATTTTGGGAGGCGACGCGTTGCCGTCCGAAACCGCCAAGGGGGTGGCGGCCTTGTCCGTTCGGGAGGTCTTCAGCGTGCCATACGTTCCGGTCGGCGCGAGAACTGCCAGGCTCCGCTTCATCTCGCCGAAATCTCCGAGCGGGTTGTTCGTGAGGTCGATCGTCACCTGCTTCTTGCCCTCGATCTGCTTCTCCAGCCAGTCCGCCGCCCCGGCGACGAATTGGAGCCGGATCGCGTCTCCGTTCGACGAGAGTCCTGGCATTCGGCTCTCCGCTTTGCGAAGCGTGGTCGTCCGGTTCGAGCCGTTGCGCGTCCACACCACCACGACGTTTTCCCCTTTGCCGATCAGCAGCCTTTGCCGCGCTTTCTGGGGCAGGAGGTCGCGCTCGGTCTTCTCCCGAACCTCCTTGCGAAT